>CAYUEH010000094.1:10925-12666 GCA_964442465.1 uncultured Laspinema sp.
GCTTCGGCATCATCAATGACATCTTCACCGTCATCACCAATCACATCATCCCCTTCATCGGTGGTGACTTCTCCTTCCTCAACAACATCCCCTTCATCGGTGGTGGGGACTTCCCCTTCTGCCACTTGTTCGACTTCTTCGACTTCGGTTTCGGCAACGGGTTCTTCTGGGGTTTCCTCGGGTTCCGGCACAACTTCAGTGACTGTGGTGGGTGCGATCCCTTCGAGTTTGCTGCTGCCTCCGCGATCGTCGGTTCCCACACTGGTGAGGCGTAATCCCAGACTTTGACCTAAAAACTGATCTAAAGTCAAGGTTTCCGATTCGTGGGAAAGGGTAAAACTGGTGGTAGTAATATCGTCTACGCCGATTCCGGCGGTGCCAATTTCTACGTTCCCCTCAAAGGTTCTTGGCGTAACCGTCGCATCCTCACTAATACTTCCACTCGATCCAAAGGCGGAATTGGTGATGTCACTGCCGGAGATTTGCAATCCACTGAGTAAAGAATCATCAGCTAGGTTGAAGAATACTCCTCTAATGTCTGCCATCGGGGTGACATCTTGGACGGTGACGTTAATTCCGGCGGCAGTTTCTTCGAGAATGAGTTTACCACTGGCAGGATCTCCGGTGAAGCTACTAACTTCGACCGTGATGGTTTTGGGTGCGGCGGGTTCTTCGGTGCTGGTGGTTGTAACCGTTGTCGTTTCTTCGGTAGTTTCTTCTAGGATGGGATCTTCAGGATTCATAGCAAATCTCCGTAAGTTAATGCAAACAATAGCTGATTTAGCTGATGCCTTTGTGGGTCAAAGGCGCTTAACAATCCCTCCACTGATTTCCATTCTCAGAAGGGGACGGTTGAATAAAATTTGAGGTTCCCGGTTTCAGGATTGGGTGGCGATCGCCTCTAGTCTTGTTAGGAACTATCCGTGATTTTCGGAAAAAAACAACTGTTCATTTTTTTACAAGGTCAATCCGGTTTTTAGATGGAATCTGGCGCCGTGTTTAAAAGAAGAACAATAGAGTTCAGCTTTGGGCGCAACTTGTTATTGACAAGATTTTCCCGATGTTCCCTTTATTTTTATTTCTATAGTCTGAGCTTACCCTAAAACCCAGGGGGATCTCTCCGCAATTCCACGGAAATTCTTGTCATATTTCATCAAGATTTAATGGTCTTCAACCCCATAAAAAAAATGGTATCAAAAAATATAAAAAATAAAAATTTATCAGGAAATCATGATTCAATCCTGATTTAAAATTGGGAGTTTTTGTGAAATTTAAGCCAGATTAGCCATTGGCCCATTCCCCTAATAAAAAATTAATCTACTATGGCGACCCTCAATGAATTTGACCCTTCATTTTAATCTGCTAAATCTAACTCTTTAAAAGTATCAAGCGTAGTCCGAGTAGATCTTAAAAGGAAAAAATAACCATTTTCGATATTACAAGTGTTGTCAGAGGGCGCAGGGGAGAGAAAGCAGGGGTCAAAGGAGTTTGTTTCATAAAAATAGGGGAACAGGTAAACCGAGGATAAAACTTGAGGATTGGGGACAGTTAAAACAAGAATATGAAAAAAATCCTGATGGATGTACAGATGGGGGTGAATATAGCCATTAGACAGAAACTCTATCTTTTCTGACTGGGACTCACTAGCATCCTGTAGTGATTAGATTTAAAAGAGTTGGGTTTTGTTCCCAGGGTGGCAACTCCGATCGCGATTCGGGGAATGGCATGGTCAATGTCGGCC
>CAYUEH010000095.1:0-12661 GCA_964442465.1 uncultured Laspinema sp.
ATAAGAGGTGAGCGAACGCTCATCAATTGTTAAGAAAGATGCGAGTAAAGCATAGCTTTCAAAGGGGGGTAGGGGGGATGGAGAGGGGTTGGGGGCCGCCATCGTCTTCCACAACTGCTGCAAGGATTGCTATAGCAGTCAGATTCTCGCCGCCTATGGCATCCCCAGCAACGCCCCTGAAGGCACTCATCAAACGGTGGCGATCGGCGACGTCACGGTTCGCGTTGCCTTTGGCAGTGGTTTGGCAATCCCAGGATATACTCTCATTTTCAACCTCGAAGATGCAGCCGCACTCTGGCAAATTCTCGCGAATGCTGGTGCGATTCCTCTGGGGTGAAACCGCTTGGGAACAGCTTAGAATTACTCAAGGACGTCCCGCCAGCGATCGCGAATTGACGGAGGATTATAACCCCCTCGAAGCCGGATTGTGGCAAACTATTTCGTTTGAAAAAGGCTGCTATATCGGTCAAGAAACCATCGCACGTCTCAACACTTACAAAGGGGTCAAAGTACAACTGTGGGGCGTAAAACTCAGGGCCCCCGCAGAACCCGGATCTTCAGTTACTGTTGGTGAGGAAAAAGTCGGCACGCTCACCAGTTGTACGGCGATCGCAGAGGGGTGGTTTGGATTCGTTTACATCCGCACCAAAGCAGGTGGTGCAGGTTTGGCAGTGCAAGTCGGTGATGCTGCTGGGGAAGTGGTTGATGTGCCATTTGTGACGGGAGGATATTTGGCAACCGTGGCAGAATAATCGGGAACTTCGGCATCTCTACGGGAACAGTTCCCGTAGAGATGCCGATCGCACTGCGTCTGTGCCCCTTACACTTTTAGCCTTGACACCCTACTTGCAGAAGCAAGAATCAAAGGGAAATCTTGGCGGTTCTAGTCGCGATCGCCATAAGAAAACCGGGGTTCGGGATAGGCAATCCCATATTTCGCCAAGGTTGTTTTAGCTCGCTTGAGCAAATCTGTCTGATACACAAATTCATCGCGAGCATCCATTGGATAGGATTTCAATTTAAAGTGAGTTCCCCAGGGTTTTTCTTCCATAACCACCACAATCGGCAATTTGATTTGAGTGTATTTGCTGGTGTATGCCGCTTGATATAAAATCTTTATCACCAGTTCTACATCAACATTATGAGCGAAATAAAAATTGGTGATGCACTGCGCTTCCAGTTCCCCCGTATTCGCATTAGAAATTGCTTCCGTCCAAATTTTATTATGGGGAATTGTCACTAAATTGTCTCCGGGAGTTTGAATGCGAATTCCTCTGAGCCCATAGCTGACAATTTCCCCATAATGTTCGTTAATTTGGACGCGATCGCCTACTCGATAAGGGCCTTCAAACAGTGCCACCACGCCAGCAATTAACGAACTGGCATAATCTTTAAATGCAAATCCCAATGCAACGGCAGTAGTTCCCGTCAACGCTAAAACGTTACTCGGGGACAAGCGGAAAAATAATTGCAGCAATGTCAATCCTGACAGAATAATTACGATCGCCCTCCAAAACGGGAGAGATTGCTTGATAATCAAACGCAGACGGCTGGGTACTTTTTCCGACAGCCATTCGATTAGTTTTTCGCTCCCTAACAGCAATATGTAGGCGAACATCAGAATGATAAAAGCGTTAGCGATTTTACCTAAAGTAATCTCAGTCAGTAGCTGACGTTCGTCTTCTGCACTTTCTGCGATCGCTTGCGCGACATAAACTGGAAATTGAGCGAGTTGCACGTCTAGAGAAGAAAAGAGTATCGGCATCCGATCTAATTTTTTATAGAAACTAGAGAAATCTTATTGAATTCAATAGATTAACACAATTTAATCCCCAAATCAATCCCCTATAAAAACTACACAATGATTCGCTATTCTAGCTCGTAAACCGGGCCGTGAATTCAGAAGTGTCTCCTCTCCCAATCCAAAAACCGATCAAGAGGCTATCTATCATCAAACCAAAAAGTTGTTTTGTGCCAAAAGGGAGCTAATTCGAGGATAGTGAGCGGGTTCAACCCAGAGAAAATTGCGATCGCGCTCGATCGCATCGTTCAACCACAAAAAATGAACCCTTGCTTGAACGTTGCTTTCAGTTTCTCCCAAACTTAACGCTAAATGGGATAAACTCATGCCTCCATGTAACAGCAGGGAGTACAGCAAATATCGATCTTCGGGAAGCAAGACGGGTAAGTCGGGTAAGTTTGCTTTTCCTTGTCCAATTGGCTGCACAGTGGAGTTTGAATCTGCGTCGGGAGAATCGCTCGCATCGGTTTCTGGAGACTCACTATAGAGCGATCGCAGCCACAAATTGGCAGCAACCGAAGTAATTCCCTGGGAAATATTCGCTAACCGATCGAAATATTGCTCTTGCAGTTTTGCCTGTTCTTCTTCATCTAGTTCATCTAGACTGCCATTAAAATAAAGCTTTAATTCTCTCCTGGCAGGCTGCAACCACTCTTGCAACTGAGAACCGTTGAGCTGTGGCAGCAACTGCGTTTGCTGAAAATAGGCACTCACTTGAACCACATAATCTAAATACGTCCATGCCAACTGGTTGCAACCGATCAGCCAAAACCGTGACGCATCTTTATAAATCGTATCTCGCAAAAGTTCAATCGCTTCTAAACCGCCGATGCAACGCAAAAAGCACCAGTCTAAGCGGGGAATCACAATAGTTTCTTGACGAGCTTCTAACTCTGGATTGTCTGGGGAAAATCCTTCTCCCACACCCAATTCCACTTCAAAATTGGTTTTTATTTCGGCATAATCGTGAGGACACATTTGCGATTTCACCGATCGCACTCGCAAACCCTTCTCGTTTTCCCACGCTTCCAGGGTGTCTCGAAACAACCGAGACATTTCATCTAAGGGACTGCCCAAAATCACTAAACTATTCGGCGCATCCGGATTTTCTCGCCACCGAGTGATCGCTTCAACAAATGCGGCTTGTACGGCTTTTTGATGAGTGGGAGGCGCTGGCAAATCAGCGATCGCCCGTTTTACGGATTTTACAAAATCTAGTGGCAATTCTTCACTGGTTTCTGTTGATAAGGACTCTTGCTTTGTTCCCAACCAAGTTTTAAATTTAACCGGCGTATCGAGCAACCACAACTTAATTTTTTTCATCTTTTGTTAACCCACACCCCTAGATTCTCCGGTTCCGATACCCTTTGCCTTCTGTTAGACTTTATTAAAAGTTTTCCGTTTAGCTCTGGTGAAATTTAGAGTATATCATCTTTTTAACGGGTTCGCCAACTTTGAGATGTCGCTCTACCACCGCAGGCACTTCCTCTGGATTACTGAAAGTCTTGTAGTGCGGTAAGCACCAGCTATGCCTACTTGAAGAGCATCTTGCTCGCTATCTGTATGCCAAAATGATAAGGATTGATCCCCCCAACCCCCCTTAAGAAGGGGGGCTTTAAAGAATTTTGCAAGAGGTCTATTAATCGGCTTTGCAAACAAAAACGAACCCGAAAAACGACCCTATCCCTGCTCGACAGCCACATCCATTACCTGGATAGTCTTCAGGGAGGCCCCATCCCTGAAAACATTTACCCCATAAGGATGGAAGCCTTAACTTGATGCGTATGGGGTTGGGGGGATCAATCCGGTATTTTGCCAGAGGTGGAATCCTGATGATGAAGCACTTTCCAACTCCGAGGCTGATAAAACAGACATCGGCTAGTTACTTTATTAGATTTCACCGTAAATCTAAAGGATTCTACAATATCCAAGGATTTCACCCCTGTTCTGATATAAATCTTGGCACTATAAGCACCGGGAACTAAACCGCAGTGCGGCAATTGCATCTGAATTTCCACTCGTCCGGGAGAGATTTCCAACAACTCATTATCACTGGCGGTGGTCAGATATAACACATACTCGCGATCGCCTCCTAATCCGGTGAGTAAAAACCCCAAATTGGCATTCTCAAAATACCCCGATGACTTACACTCTACAGATAAACAAGCCGGTTCCCCAGAATTGATGAAATCCAAAACATTTCCCCCTTCATCTTTAAAACAAACCTGGGTAATATCTAACCCCATGCTTTCCTCGGGGGATTTGGGCGGGAGTACCATTGCGCCGGTTGCCTTATCGGTGCCACTCAAACAGAGGTCTTCTTCATAGTGGCGAATCACCGACTCGGTTTCCCCGGAGGTAATCAGTTGGCCTTTCTTCAAATAAATCGAGCGATCGCAAACATTCAGCAAACTGTGAGAATTATGGGACACCAAAATAAAAGCCGTCCCCGTTTCCCGTAATTCAGCCAACCGGCGATGACACTTAATTTTAAACTTGACATCTCCAACCGCTAACACCTCATCAATCAACAGAATATCTGGATTAATATGAGCCGCACAAGCAAATCCTAATCGGGCCGCCATCCCCGAACTATAGGTTTGCACCGGCGCATCAATGGCATCGGCAATCTCGGCAAACTCCACCACCTCATCAAATCGTTCCTCGATTTCTTGGGTACCTAATCCCAAAATCGACATATTGGCATAAATATTTTCTCGCCCGGTTAAAATCGGATTAAATCCCGCGCCCAAAGCAATTAAAGGGGCAACGCGGCCTCGGATTTTCACTGAACCCGTATCGGGATGAATTAACCCACTAATCACCCGTAATAGGGTACTTTTTCCCGCTCCATTCGCTCCCACTAATCCCAGGGCTTCCCCCCGTCTGAGTTCAAACTCAATATCGCGTAGCGCCCAAAATTCTCCCTCCCGCAGCACCTCGCTTTTCCGGCCACTTCCGATTAATTCGGCTGCAATATCTCGCACCCCATAGAACAAAGATTTCTTTAAATTTCGGCAAAATTTCTTAGAGAGATTGTCCACGGAAACCAACAAATTAGAATCATCCGGTGTGTGGGGGGTAAAATCTTGTTGTTTCAATTCTTCGACTATCATCAGGAACTCACTCTTTCGATTGCAAATGGCAAGGCAATTCGGAATCCTACCCAAGTTACCATTAATCCCACTAAGGTGAACAAACTGGCGACCCAAAACCCAGTCTGCTGGGTCAGGATTCCTGTGGTGGCTAATTCTCGGGTGGTGACTAATAACGGGGTCACGGGATTCAGTTTAACGATTGTGGCAAAGGCTCCTTCTTGGGGAACGGGAAAAACCACGGGGGTGACAAATAACCACAATCCCGTGATCATGGTTAATCCTTTGGAAACATCTTTATATAAAAGACCGAGAGGGGCTAATAAAACACCGAAAAATGTCCCGAGTAAAATCAAATGGATTAAGGCAACTGGCGCTAAAATTACCGTCCAACTCACGGGAACTCGAAATATCAGAAATAAGGCGATAATTAAAATCATTTTGATGCCAAAGTTAAACCCGACTTCTCCTAATTTTGCTAAAATTAAGGCTTCGTGGGGAAATTTAACTCGGGCTAACATGGGTTTAGCATCAGTTGAGGCTTGAACTGGACCTTGTAAGGATTCCACAAAAGTTTGCCAAAGGGCGGTGCTAAACATGACATAAGCGGGATAGGGAATGTCGGTTTCTCCAATGGAAATCGCTCTGGCATTTCCCGCTAAGGTAAATCCCACTGCCATGACGATGGGGGGAATAAACGCCCAAGCAATTCCCAGAAAGGACTGGCGATATTGAGCGCTAATATCCCGAACCATCAAGCGCCATGCCAGCGATCGCGCCGCCAACAAATCCCGCCACATTTGTCGGAACATTCGTTTCGGATGTCGGAGTTCGCTTTGGGGAGTATAAATGTATTCGGGTCGCATATTTCGTTTACCGACTGGAGATTAAGAAAGTACAGGAAGGGGAAATGGGTGGAGCGATTCTCGTTCCGAGACGCTTCGCGATCGCACCCTGGAAAGTGGCTTTTTTTGCAGTAGACCTTTTTCAAAATACTGCTTGGATCCCCCCAACCCCCCTTCTTAAGGGGGGCTTTTTAGAATTTTGCAGGAAGTCTATTCCTCTAGCCTCCCCCTTGGGAAGGGGGACGGGAGGGGGATCTCACGAGTAAAAAGGCGGATCAAACTCGTATTTTGCAAGAAGTCTAGTATTCCAGGATGCTATAAACCGCTTAAGATCGAGATAACGAGGGCGTGGGTGTGTTTTGTTCCTCCGGTTGAGTTTCCGTTGCGATAAAGGGTTTAATTGGGATGGGTTCAGATTGCTGTTTGACATAGCGATCGCTTAAATAACGGTTGAGTAACTTATCCAAAGGACAGAGAATCCTGCGTTCAAAAAAGCCACTTTTAATCCCCAATGTCAACCGTTCACTTAACGGCATTAAAATTGACTTTCTGCGCCGCCATCCCATCCGTTTATACTTGATTTGAAAATAAGCATCTTCGTCCAGATTCCATTTATCCCGTAAGCGGTGCAAACTATTCAACTGCCACGCATCACTCCAGCGCAGCATATAGAAGGGTAAATCGGTCAATTCTAGGGGAGGACCGGGAACATAAGTCACCAGGGATGCTGGCTCAAAATAGACGGTTTCCCCCGCTTCTCGGACAGTCATACAGAAGTCCAGATGTTCCTTTGTATTCAGCATCCCTTCATCCAGGGGTCCGAGGCGATCGAATATCCCACGGCGCACCAACACGCAATGAAATTCCGCCAATTCCGTTTCCTGTCGCTGGAGTTCGTCGCGCACTTCAGCCACCCGCTTCCCTTGCTTATACATTTTTTCCCGCAGTCGGCGTCGGGGACTCTCCCCATTGTTATCCGTCCAAATATGGGACTCTCCTCCGGCAAAATGGATGATTTCATGAACGGGTTGATCTTGACACATCAAAGGACCAACAACGGTGGCATTGGTTTCTTCCGCACAGTCGATCAATCGTTCTAACCATCCGGGACTGACAATAACATCGTTATCTAGGAAGGCGACATATTTCGTTGTCACCTGACTCAAGCCAATATTGCGGCTTTTATTCGGGGATAAATAGCGATTAACTCGAATCAGGTTAAACCCATGTAATTGGGCTTGTTCTTCTAAATATTGGCGCACTCCATCAGGAGAATTGCCATCCACATAGACTAATTTAAACGGAATATCGGTGTATTGATAAATGCTTTCCAGGGATTCCCGGGTGCAACTAAATCGTTCCCGAGCAACAACAACAATGGTTACTTGAGGTTCAGTCATGGTTAATTTCTCCTTAAACGGTTGATTAATTTTTTAGGGAATTGGGCCAATTTTGCCTAAAACTAATGTCCTGTAAATTATTCATTTTGGACGGGAATCAATAGACTTCTTGCAAAATACTGGAAAGATCCCCCCAACCCCCCTTCTCAAGGGGGGCTTAAGACAGTTTTGCCAGAGGTCTAATGGATAGGATTGGGGCGATTGGGCGGTTGGGGGCGCGTTGAGTGCCTGGTGATAAATATCCACGAGGCGATCGTTGAGGGGGTTAATATTATAGTGGTTTTCTATTTCCAGACGCCCCGCTTGACCCAGTTTAAACCACTGTTCCGGATGCTCAATTAGAACTTTGATTTTCTCAGCTAATCCCTGAGCATCTCGTTCCGGAACGAGAAAGCCGGAAATCCCATCTCTGACTAATTCTGGAATTCCTCCATGATAGGTACTAATCACAGGCAATCCCATCACCATTGCTTCTTTTAAAACATTAATTGGCGCATCGCAGTCGCCATCGGTAGCGGTGACACTCGGGGCCATAAACAGATGAGAGTTGGCTAAAATCTCTTGAATTTCGGGCTGAGTTTTCCAGCCGAGTAATTGGATTGAATCTTGGACTCCCAGTTCTTCAATTAATTGTGCTAATTCGGCTTTTAAAGGACCATCGCCAATAATTTGATAGGTTAATTTGGGATGTTCTGGGACCAGTTGAGCAACGGCGCGAATTGCGTATTCAATTCCTTTTTTTTCCCTGAGTCGTCCGGTAGTGGCAATGCGGATTTTTCCATCGGTAGGAGGACTAGGGGGGGAGAAGGTGAAGTCTTGAGGTTCTAGTCCGGAACGGACCACAGATAGGCGATTGGGGTCACAGCCAATGCGGATGAGTTCGCGTTTGAAATAGTCGCAGTTGGTCATGAAAAAGTCGCCTTTTTGAAACAGGAATTCGTAAACGCAGTCGCCATGTTTTCGCAGGTACAAGCTAATATCAAAGCCGCGAAAGGTGGTGACTAATTTAGCGGAAGGGAAACAGATATCCCGAAAAGACATTCCTCTTAATCCCAGGTCCCCAAATTGACAGTGAATGATGTCATAAGGTTGTTTGTCCAGGGTGGGGAGGGCGACATGGAGTAACCAGAAGGTGGCTGCTGGGGTGCCATATTTAAAAACGTTGAGCGATCGCAGCACAGTTCCAGGATTTTTGGAAAAATTAGCGGCCACTAATTTCACCCCATTCAGCCAACGGAGGGCATAATTCGAGCTAATTTCCGGTAAGGGATAGGTGCGATCGAGGAGGTTGTATTTCTCTACATCCGGATGCACCTTTTCCAGGTTTTTTTCCGGGATACCTTCTAGGGGATAAATATCTACCTCATGATGGCGATCAATCAATCCGGTAATTTGATTCAAAATGAAAGTTTGAGATAATACGGGAAAGTGTCGGACAATCAAGGCTATTCTCATCGTTTTTTCTCATCCGGTGATGGTTCAACTATATTTTTTGTCTAAAGTTTAATCAGGGTGATAGGAATGGGCCGAGTGGCACCTGTTTCTGCCCGCCCAAAGTTGGGTTTAGAATCGTAAAGCACCGGCCAATCAACCGAGTTTGTCAAAGATCCTGGGATAATTGGATTTATCCATTTTCTCTCGGTTGACTCATTTGAGGATTAACGAGATTGCTTAATTTGTTTTCAGGTGGTCTCGCCATGAATTCTGCAATAAATAATCTGGCTTTTTCTCCAGCTTTAACCCACTTCATCTCAATTAAAATAGCCATAAATTTTAGTTTGTATTTAAAATCATTGGGCCTGTTGTTCTTGCCAATTCTCAACCAAATTCGCAATGGGGGCTTGAGGTCTGAGAGGATAAACTTGAGGAGGACCAAGGGAAAATTGGGGCGATGGCGGTTGAGCTGATAGGTGGCTCTTGCTACTCTCTTCACCTTTTTCTGGAGTTGTTTGACTGAATCTCGGGCGGGATGATAGATAGTAGCATCAGCGGCAAAACTTTGGGCGTAACCTGCCGCAAAAACGCGCTTTCCCCATTCGCGATCGCCCCCGGATTTTAGCGCCGAGTTAAATAACCCCACTTTCTCAAAAACTTGTTTATAAGTGAAAACATTGGCCGTTGCCGCAAATTGTTCATTCTCCAGATAATATGCTTGCTGCAAAAAGAAAAACTGGTCATAGAGTTCAACAGGGTTTGGACGGTTGGGAGTTTTAAAAGAAAACTGAATATCACCCCCGACCAATCCACAATTGGGAACCGCTAATAAATGTTCTGTTCCCTTCTCCAACCAATCGGACTGGGGAATACAATCGGCATCGGTAAAGGCGATAATTTCACCTTGAGCTTGTAAAATGCCTTGATTGCGCGCGGTATAGGAACCCGGAGCAGTTTCAAGGAGCATTTTCGCTTGCTTAAATTGGCGAACGACTGGCTCAATACTTTCATCGGACCCATTGTCAATCACCAAAACTTCATAAAGATGTTTGGGATAGGTCTGGTTTTCTAAGGCATCCAAACAGAGTTGAAGTCGTTGGGGATCATTCAACACGGGAATGATTATAGAAACAAAGGGTTGAGTTTGCTGATTCATTCTTTTTCTCTGATGAAACAAAGAAGCGTGAGGATTGGCAAGTCTAGTTCCCTTTGGGCAAGATATAAGGTTACCCCTAAGCAGTGGCGATGACCCCTAAGAGTCCAAATCTCCCGATAGGCGATCGGCCAATTCTACTCTGATCTCTCCTGGCTCATCTCCTCCCGATGCTCAGGATGAACCCTTTCGAGAGTGGCAAAGGAAAGAGAGGGAAAAGGTATCGGAAACGACTTTTAACCTCCAATTGTCATAATTGGCCGGTTAAAAGGCTTATCTCATTTTTATCCTTCAATGACACAAAACCCCTCTACCTGGGGGATGAGTTGCTGATATTTTTTATTTCAAATCCTCGGGTTTAACCCGCCCTCCAAAAACCCACTCTCCCCTGCTAATCTGCGATTTGCCGCTTCTGAGTTCCGGCTAGTTTTCATACCAAATTAGCCACTTTGGGGCGAATATCTATCGAGTCTCTATCCCAAATCAGGGGAGATTACTAGAGATAGGTTTTTAAAATTCAGGTGTTGCCACACCCCAGAGAACACCCTTTCTAGCCGCTTCCCGAGTTTCGGAAATCGGGGGTTTTCAAGATATCTTACCCCTAGGTTACTCTCATCTCTGTTCATAGGTTGAGGGGAGAGTCAATCTATCAAAAGAGGTAACCCGAGGTGATTTGTAAATTGACCCGAATCCGTCAACCCTCCTAGGGTAGAGAGGGTCTAATTTAAGCTCTATTTCCGTTTGGGCTTAATTAAAATTCCCTCGGAAGTATCGATTTAACCGGACTTGATATCCGCTTTAGGTGATTGTTGCTGTAGCAAGGCAGAGGAATTTATTTGCGGACTTCCAAATCAATTCCTCGGGCCGCAAGTTGTTCCGGAGAGAGCGACTTGGTTTTTATGGGAAACTAACAAGCGACGGGGAAAGAAACGACTGAAGTCGTTACTACGAACTTAAGAAACGACTTGGGTTTTTATGGGGGAATAACAAGCAAGGTATGGGGAAAAAATGACTGAAGTCGTGACTACGAACTTGAGAAACGACTTGGTTTTTTGTTGGGGTATTACAATTTTTGGGGTTCAGGTGTGTATTCGTCTATGGCTCGATTGGCTTCGGCGTCAGCTAGGGCGTTGTCGGCTCTGCGGACGTGCTCGGGGGGGGCGTAGCTTTCAAATTGATTGAGGAGGGATTTTACTTGGTCATAGAGGGGTTTTAATTCGGGTTTTTTGACGCGATATTGGCCGAGAAGTTGTTTGACCATGAGTTCACTATCGGCGCGGAGTTGGACGCGGGTTGCTCCCATTTCTAGGGCGGTTTCTAGGCCGAGAATGGCGGCTTGATATTCGGCTTGATTGTTGGTGGTTTCTCCTAGGTATTTACAGACTTTGTTGAGGATATTTCCCTGTTCGTCCAGGAGGACTGCACCGGCTCCAGCAGGGCCGGGGTTACGGCGAGAGGCTCCGTCGGAATAGATTGTGATATACATGGAAGATAACTCCTTTAGGGGGGAATTGGTATTGTACTGCAAAATGGCGGGGCGATCGCAATGATTGGATCATGATTTGATGCAGAATGAGATGGAGGGTTCGAGATGCGATCGCCGTCTGGGTTAGGGATATTCAACAATTAAGGGTCCATGAGGCAGCAAGCGGCGATCGCCATGGGCTTTTTTATGGAGAGCATGGAAGGAGGAAATCGGAAGCTGTTCACTCACCGGCAATTCACTGAGGTTTTCCACTTCCCAAAATACGGCCCAGGTGCTTTTATCCAGTTGCGCTGAATCCGGGCGAAATCGCTTTTCTCCCGGATATCGACCCCGACGGGAGGGCAGGTGACCTTGATAGATGCCATGCCACGCCACGGACATCAGAAGGGGTTTATCGGAGTCAGGATGGGAGGGGTAGATAAACACTTCTACCGCTTGACCTTTTCTGATTTCATCGGCTTCCCGAAACAGTTCCCATGCATCACTTCCGAAGACAACTTTCCCCTCGCGATCGCAAGTTTCCTTGCCGGAAATTAAGTGGGGTTCGGGAACGGGGGCCAGAATTGCAAAGGCTTTGGTGATGGTCATTTAATTTAACATCCTTAGATTTTCAAACTCAAGGGTTACCAGCTTGTCGCCACCGAGTTTTTTTCGGGTTCCTAAGATGGGTATTCAAAGGACTGAATTTTCGGCTAATCTCAGTTTACTGGCTTTCTGGAAAAACAATGATATCCGCATTACTTTTTGATTTAGATGGAACCCTGTGCAACACTGACCCCACCCACTTTAAAACTTGGGTGGAACTGTTGCGGGACTATGGGATGGAGATTGATGAAGCCTTTTATCAATCCCGGATTACCGGACGGCTGAATGAGGCAATTATTCAAGATTTGTTACCGCAACTTTCACCGTTGGAGGGGAAGCAGCTTGCGGATGAAAAGGAAGCGCGTTTCCGCAAACTCGCCCTAAAACTGGAGCGATTGGCGGGAGTGTCCAAGATTTTAGCTTGGTCTGAGGAACGGGAATTATTGCGATCGCTCGTCACGAATGCTCCCCCGAAAAATGTAGAATTCATGTTACAAGTGTTGGAATTAACCGAGATGTTTGAGTCGGTAATCTTAGCAGAAAATTTACCCGTTGGCAAGCCCGATCCGCTCCCTTATCGAATGGCATTGGAAAAATTAGGGATTTCGGCATCGCAGGCAGTCGCCTTTGAGGATTCTCCCTCGGGGATTCGGTCAGCGGTGGGGGCCGGTATTTACACCATTGGCATTGCCTCGACTCAATCGCCGCAGCATCTCAAAGATTTGGGGGCATCAATGGCGGTTTCTGATTTCACCGATCCGGAACTGTGGAAGTTACTGGAAACGATTTAGAGGCCCTTCTCTTCCCTTCTGGGTAGCGGTTGAATTGCATTGTTTTATCGCTCCAAAACAATGCAATTGTT
>CAYUEH010000096.1:0-4202 GCA_964442465.1 uncultured Laspinema sp.
TTCGGCCCGTTTGCGATCGCTAATATCCCGTTGAATTGTGGCGAAACATATTGGCTGATCCCGTTCCGGATGTTTGACTAGAAATAAACTGGTTTCCATATCAAAGCATTGGCCGGTTTTAAAGTGACGCAGTTTGGTTTCCCCCTGCCAATAGCCCGTTTCCATGACAGTGGGAATAGCCTCTTGTTGATATTGCACCCAGGTTTCTGGGGTCAGGTAGTGGGAGATTTCGGTTTGATCAACCTGTTCAAGGGAATCGAGTCCCACCCGGAGGCGACCGGCTTCGTTGACGTAAATGCTTTTCCCTTCTAAGGTGGCCATGCCGATAAAGTCTTTGCTGTTTTCAACCAGGGCGACAAATTTGCGGCGTTCTTCATCCGCCTGTTTGCGATCGGTGATATCGGTATGGGAACCCGTCATCCGGATGGGGTTTCCCTCGGAGTCCCACTGGGCTTGACCCCTTGTCAAAATCCATTTATAGTCCCCAGATTGGGTCCGAACCCGATGTTCTTGGGAGTAGGAGGACCCGGTATTGGATAGGTGGGCTTGCATGGCTTGGCGGCAGGTTTCTAGGTCATCGGGATGAATCCGCCTTTCCCATTCGGCAAAGGGGTAAAATTGGTCTTGGGATTCATATCCGAGCATTTCTTGACCCCGCGCAGAAAGGAAGACCCGATCGCTCTTGAGGTCCCAGTCCCAGATGCCATCGGAGGTGCCTTTGATGGCCAACTGCCACCGTTCTTCACTCCGGCGCAGGGCGGCTTCGGTTTTCTGGCGTTCGGCAATTTCCCCTTGCAGGCTGTTCAGGGTTTCTGATAGCTCTCGGGTGCGTTCTTGGACTCGCCGTTCTAATTCGTCATTGGCGCTTTTCAGGGCATCCTCGGCCCATTTGCGTTGCAGTTCGGCGGCGGCGCGGGAGGCAAAGACCCTGAGAATGGCGTTAGCTTCGGGGTCTACTTCTAGGGGTTGGTGGTGGAGAATGCAGAGGTTGCCGATGGGCCGGTTCTGGGAGTCCAAGAGGGGAACGCCGAGATAGCCCTCGGCATTGATGGGGGAAAGGGCTGGGGCGTTGGGGAAGCGTTCCTGGAGGCGATCGCGGTAGTGGCAGAGTCGGGCTTCCTCGATGACGACTTCACAGGGGGTTTGAGGCAGTTCATACTCGAAGTTGTCCTCTAGGCGATCGCCACCCCAAAAGGCTAAGGTTTTTAATTTTTTCTCTGGGGTCCTCTCTAGTTGGGAGAGCAAAACATAAGGGACTCCGAGGGCGGTGGCCAGATGTTGCACCAACACGGGGAAGAATTCTTCTCCGGTAACGGCAGCGGTCCCCGAGATGATGTTTTGCAGGGCTTTTTCCGCTTGTTTACGGGCAGTGATATCCTGGATGGCGACTACGGCCCCGAGGTTTTCTCCCTGGGCATTGACGAGGGCTTGTCCACTGGCGAGTAGAATGCGCTTTTTGCCCTGTTTGGGCAGGATTTCTATTTCCTGTTCACAGACTTGTTCTCCCTGCCATGCTCGATACAGGGGGGTCTGTTCAATGGGCATGGGGGTACTCTTGTCGGGATGGTAAAACTGAAAGTGATCCCCCCATTGATGGACCGATAGGGGCTGTTCGGGTAGTCCGTAGACTTCTTGGCTGGCTCGGTTTAAGACGTTCAGGGTGCCATCGGCGTCACAAGCGACGATGCTGTCTTGGAGGTTGTTGAGTAAGGCGTTGAGAAATTCTCGTTCTTTTTGTAAGGCGGCTTCGGCCCGTTGGCGATCGCCGATTTCGTTTTCTAGTTGGACGATGGTTTGCTGTAAGGTGCGGGTTCGTTCCTCGACGCGCCCGGCTAAGGCGGCATTCATTTTGGCGATCGCCGCTGAGGTCCGCTTCCGTTCGGTCAGATCCCGTCCAATATAGACGAATTCTTCGATTTCCTCGTCTTCGTTGCGGATTACCCCTCGGGAAAATCCGACGACTATTTCTTCTCCTTTTTTGCTTCTACAAGTGACTTCTACTTCGGTTTTCCTCAGATAATAAGCCTCTTCTGCTTTCTCATAAGACAATTCAGAATTTACGGCTTCTAATCGGTGAATATTAGGGATAATCTCCTTTAAGGGTTTACCAATTAATTCTAGTTCGCTGTAGTTTAATAATTCCCAAGTGGCTTTGTTGGTTTTTTTGATTAATCCTGCGGCTGTACAGACAATAATGGGGTCAAGGGCGGTTTGAAAAATTTTATCTAAGGCTGATTTCGCGGAATTCAGTTTGTTTAATAATAGGTAAGCATCGTTTTCTCTCTGGACCAAGGTTTGCCGTAAGACCATGCGTTCCGTGGCATCCCCAAAGAATATAAATAAGCGATCGGGGGGTTGGTTATCCTGGGAGTTGGCAACGATCCATAAATCCAGATACAAAATACCCTCGCGATCGGAACAGCGATTGATGCCTTGTAATTCAAAACTATTACAGCGCCCTTCCAGGATATCGTTCCACACCTGTTCGATGCCAATTAACTCGGGATATCCCTCTCTGGCATCCTGTCCCTCCTCGACTGGTTCGGGATTCTCGGCAAACCGATGTACTTGGGGGGATTTGTCTAAGATGATCCCATCTTGATTGACAACGAGATACTCTAAGCGGCGAGGGGCTAAAAGTTTTTCTAATAAGGGATTCATGCCAGTGGTCATAGGTCTTTTGGTCCTCCTTCTCTCTATCATACGATCCGCGAGTGTCGGTACAGGGGAGGGAAGGCAACTGGGGTTCTTTACGAACCCTCAACTCATTAGCATTCCCTGAGAGTTTCAAACCCGGGAATACTCTTCTATCGTCAAGACTGAACCGACTGCCTAAAAATCCCCCATCATTTAATTTAAGCTCCGTTAAGTTTTTACTAGGGTTTGAATCGCTAATTTATGGAAAATTTCGTCAACAAATTCTCCGGTGCGGGCTGAGGTAGAATAGATGCCTAAAACCAGTTCAGAACCCGGAGAAACTGCCAATACAATGTCCTGACATAATTCTTTGAGTTTCGGGATTTTTTCCGGTTCTATGAGGTCCGCTTTATTTAAAGCTACCATCAAGGCCCCTTTGGGATTAACCGAGGCAAACAGCTTAATATGTTCAGAAACTCGTTCTATGGTTTCGATGCGGGTAACATCAGCGACGATTAAAGCGCCTCCGGATCCTTGGAGATAGGAGGGGGCGATCGCCTTGAATTTGGTGTGACCTTCCAAATCCCAAATCAATAACTGCATCCCAATCGGGTCACCCCCTGGTTCTTTTTCCACTTGCAGGGGTTTGCGAGAAATTTTGACCCCGACGGTGGAGAGATATTGGTCACTAAATTCCCGGTCCACAAAGCGGCGAATTAAACTGGTTTTTCCGACCCCGAAATCCCCAATCATGCAGATTTTCTTAGAAATGGTTGACATAATGGTAACTAATTTTTGGGTTCTGGTGTGATTGGCTCAAATAGAACAACCCGCCCTAATAATTTAGGTTGAGTCGAGTCTACGTCTTGAGGCGGGTTGCTATCCCCGAACACCTCTAAACGACTGGGTTGTATTCCTAACCGGATCAGGGCAGTTTGGACCGTTTGCGCCCGTTGCAACGCTAACCGTTCGTTAATCCGACGAGAACCTGTGCGATCGCTATGACCAATGATCCTGAGATTTTTGTCCGGATATTGTTCGAGAAACTCCTTCAGGGTTGCCAGAGTCTGTTCATAACTGGGATTTAACCGCGCCGAACCGGCATCAAAATAGATCCGAGTTTGAATCGTCACCGGGTCGAGTTTCAGGGTACTGACAACGGAGTTGATCCCAGGAATTTGCTGGAACCCTTGGACGATTTGCTCCGCTAGGGACATCTCCATAACGGTCCCGGCAATGGTGACGGTTCGGTCCTCATAGTTAGCGGTAATTTCTACCCCGTTTCTCTGATTGAACACCTCACTAACTCGTGCGACTTCCCCTCGGACCAGGGTAGAGTCTGGGGGGACATCAACGGCAATAATTTGATTGTCTAAGATGCGATCGCCGGCTGCTGCTGCGGCAATGATTTCCGCCTGTTGTCGCAATTCCGGATTCGGTAACTTTCCCGATAAAATAACCCGGTTCCGCTTCGCCGTCACATCCAGCCGATAAACCGCTAATTCTGGGGCTGAACTCAAGGCAACCGCAACTTGAGACTGAATCCGGCGTTGCACGGAACTATA
>CAYUEH010000096.1:4302-9121 GCA_964442465.1 uncultured Laspinema sp.
ATTTCCCCGGGTTTGACAATACAATCATTGACAAAACTGCGAATTGCCGTGAGCATTCCGGCGACCATTTCTGATTCTAGGCGGTAGTCCCCCTCTTCCTGGGCTTCGGCAATCACTAACCCGGAGGCTTTGTGAATTAAAAAGACCGCTTGCACGACACAAGGGATGGATTCTTTGAGAATCAGTTCGGCTTCAGAAACCCCCTGGACTTTAGCGCGAATTTTGCGTTCTACTCCCTCCACACTCAAAGCGTTAGCCACTTTGTCGTTAATAGATTTAATCGCCTCGGTCATATATTTACTAATGGTATTCCCAATCACGGGATAGAGAGCATCTACCATTGCATCGCGTTCCAGGCGAATTTGTTCTTTGATGGTGCGTCCCATTTCTGGGGCTAAGACTTGGGCGATGGAGTTGCGATCGAGTCGGATTTGTTCTTTAATTGCCATCGCCATTTCGGGTCCGAGGGCTTTGGCGACATCTTCCGGACTCTCTTTGATTTGTTGGGTAATGGCACTGGGGAGGATGGAGGCGATCGCCGAACTCATGGCTGCTTTATTTTCCTGCGATCGGTTCTTAATCACTTCATCAATGATCGGAACCAATGCCTTAGCCACTTCTTCTTTGGAGTCGCTAATTTTTCGACTGAGAATTTCGGCAATCCAAGGTTTGAGGAGTTCAATCAGCTTTTGCGGGTCATAAATCTGACTTTCTAGGGATTGTAAGTTGCTGTTGGTTTGGACCAGCAATTCTCGCAGTCCCGGTAAGTCATTGTCGGTCAGGGATTGCTTGAGGCGGTCAAGATCCGATAATTGCGACCCGAATAAAAGCTGCTGCAAACTTTCCATCGGATCGATGGTTTGTAATGAATCAGCACTCACCGAGGGGGTTGGCGAAGACTGTTCAGGGGTTTCTATTCCGAACAGGCTTTCTAATTGCTCCATTCCTGCTAATACCACTTCGGTATTCCCTTGCAACTCGGATAGTTCGGGAATACTCGGTGAGTTACTCTGAGGTGAATAGGTGTTCAGGGTGGGCCATTTATTTTCTTCTGAGTCACTATTTTGAGTCTGAACTGAGCTTTGTTGATGGATCGCTGGAGCCGGTTCTATTCCCACTGGACTATCCATGGGATGGGTTGGGTTAATCTCGGGATTTGAACGAGATTCCAGTGAAGAAGGTTCGTTTATTAAATGGGCAGTAGAATTCCCCTGATGGCTGAGGTCATTTCCGTTTAAATCAACTTTTGGTTCGGTCAATTTATGGGAATTTTGCTGTTTTTCAGGAACAGACTCCGGGTTGATTTCAGAACCGGCTAGGAACTCATTCTCATGAGGAGAATGAGTTGAAGGGGTGACATCCTCCCTGGTTTTGGCGGATGAACTAGATGGGGCAGGGGTGGGTTGGTCTGCCGCTTCTGCGATCGCATAATGGTTAACGGTAATGGTTCGCCACTCACCGTTTTTGGGAGGTTTAGGAGTAGGGCGATCGCGTTTTTTACTCGCCCGATCTCGTCCGCCATTTTCTACCGACTCCCCCGACTTCCATTCCCGGGTTACGGTGCGATCGTCGGTGCGCTTTTGTGTGGTTTCGTGATTGATTGGGTCGGACAAAGGGACACTTTTTACGGCTTTCCCCCCAAGGGCTTCAATTAAGACATCGCGCAAGTTCTCCAGGGGATCTGGTGCCGGTGAGATCTTTTCACGATTTACGGTCTTTAACCACTCTTCATCTTCGATGCGCTTAACTTGCTTGAACTGTGACAAATCCATCCTTATGCCCCCTGCCAACTCTCTTCATCCGTCGGTTATTCTGAACTCTACAAAAAACTGCGATCGGCCCTGATTTTAATCCCCGTTATTTACTCTCCATTGTGATGATCCGGCAGGAGGAGATCCGCCGTAATCTGGGTTTCGGCAGCTTCTCGCAGTTCCGGTGCAAACTCAGTTCCTTTCAGCCGCATCCCAATCTCAAATAAAATTTCTGCCATATCATCCCGGGCAACTTTTCCTTCTTTTAAGTTAGAAAACCGCCGTTCCACTTCTTCAAACACCCGCTCTCGCAGGTTGTGAATGGTCTCTTGATGGGTTTGTTGCATTTCCATAATTTGTTCTCGAATGGATTTGGTTTGCTTATCCAGCGATTCATCCAACGATTCAATGGTATGAGAAATTTTGGCTTTGGTCCGTTCAAGCTGTTGCCGGACGTCGGTCAAATCTTCTTGCGTGTTTAAACTCACGCTTTTAATTTTTTTCTCCAGGGCCTCTACTGCTCCGCGCATTTCAGTCCCCGATAAATTTTTGACTTCCTCGATGCGATCGCGAAACTCTTTTTGTAACAAAATCAAGTTGGCCTCGATTTGCTCAAATCGATGATTATAATCCCGGATCTGTGACCCGACAATAATCTCGCGAATCTGGTCGATATTCCCCAGCCGTTCTCTCATTTCGTCACGAGTGAGTTCATTCATAGAAACACCTCTTATTTTGTGAATTAGGTTTGAACAATCAAATCTTACCGCTTTAAGAGCCATTTGACCATCACGGGGAAACACAGTTTTTGGTTGAGTGCCAATCTCCCAGCCCTCACCTTGATCACCCCGTTCTTGACCTTTTTGTTTCTTCAGCGTCTTCAGGGTTATCAATTCCCCCTTTTTCGCTCCCACCTTTTTAACGGATACTCCCATTCAACCAAAGTTAGAGTACCCGCAAATGAGTTCGCTGGCAAAACCTTCGTAAATATTTACAATGGCTTAACCAACTCTCCCAAACCCCCTCACCGTTGACGGGTCTGACCGCTGCCCTTTCAGTCAGAGTTTAAACGCCTGTTTTGAAGCTGTAGGTGGTGTGTTTCGTCGTCGAGTTTTGTCCCGATTGTCCTTCCCCCTTCCCGGATTAAGGGGAAGCTGGCGCTATTATCTCACACCTTGGTCAAATTGTCAGTGATTCAATCATTTCTTTAGGAAATTTACACAAGCTTAACTTGACCGAATTATTAAGTTAAAATAATTTATATATAATTGGCAATTTGAGATTTTAGTTCGATCAACTGAGCCGGTGAATTCTGGATGATTCCGAGGTGCTATGCCAACAGGAGGCGTCAGGAGGGCTAAAATAAGAACGGTACTATTGCATAGTCGCTTATTTAAACCTTCATGACCCCTTCTGCACCCGTAACAACGAAGTACGAAGCGATAATCGGACTAGAAACCCATTGTCAGCTCAGTACCAAAACCAAGATTTTCTCCAATTCCTCTACGGCATTTGGTGCGCCACCCAATGCCAACATCGATCCAGTCTGTATGGGATTGCCTGGGGTGTTGCCAGTTCTCAATCAAAAAGTCCTCGAATATGCCGTCAAAGCAGGACTGGCACTCAACTGCGAAATTGCGCCTTACAGCAAATTTGACCGGAAGCAGTATTTTTATCCTGATTTACCGAAAAATTATCAAATTTCTCAGTATGACTTGCCGATCGCCGAACATGGCTGGCTGGAAATCGAACTGGTAGACGAACAGGGAAATGCCACCCGCAAGCGGATCGGGATTACCCGTCTGCACATGGAAGAAGATGCGGGAAAACTGGTCCATGCCGGCAGCGATCGCCTCTCCGGGTCCACCTACTCCCTAGTAGACTACAACCGCACCGGGATTCCCCTGATTGAAATCGTCAGCGAACCAGATTTGCGATCGGGACAAGAAGCGGCAGAATATGCCCAAGAACTGCAACGGATCGTCCGCTATCTCGGCGTCAGCGACGGCAATATGCAAGAAGGCTCCCTGCGCTGTGACGTCAACATTTCCGTGCGTCCCGTGGGACAAGAAGAATTTGGCGTCAAAGTCGAAATTAAAAACATGAACTCGTTTAGCGCCATCCAACGGGCGATCGAGTATGAAATCGACCGCCAAATCGACGCCATCAACAACGGCGAACCCATCTACCAAGAAACCCGCCTCTGGGAAGAAGGCAGCCAACGCACCATCAGTATGCGGAGTAAAGAAGGCTCCAGCGATTATCGCTACTTCCCCGAACCGGATTTAGGACCCATCGAAGTCTCCTCCACCCAACTGGAACAGTGGAAATCCGAGCTCCCGGAACTCCCCGCCCAAAAACGCCATCGGTACGAAACCGAAATCGGCTTATCCCCCTATGATGCGCGGGTGCTCACCGACGATCGTGCCGTTGCCGAATATTTTGAAGCCACCCTCGCGGAAGGTGGGGATGCCAAACAAGCCGCTAACTGGATTCAAGGGGATATTACCGGCTATTTAAAAACCGAAAAGCTGAGTATTACCGCGATCGCCCTAACACCCGTGGCCCTAGCCGAACTCACCGGCTTAATTACCTCCGGGACCATCAGTGGCAAAATTGCCAAAGATATCTTACCGGAACTGCTCACCCAAGGCGGGTCCCCCAAGGAACTGGTAGAAAGCAAGGGATTAATTCAAATCTCTGATACTTCCGCCTTGGAAAAAATGATTGACGAGGCGATCGCTGCTCATCCCAAAGAAGTCGAATCCTACCGCAACGGCAAAACCAAGCTCAAAGGTTTCTTTGTCGGACAAGTCATGAAACTCAGCGGAGGACGTGCGGATCCCAAGTTAACCAACCAATTGGTTGAGCAAAAGCTCAACGGGTGATGGATTGGGGAGATAGAGGGGATTTGCCTCACATTTAAGATCACTTCCGGTCCCCTCCCCTTGGCAAGGGGAGGGAACCGGAAGTAGCGTAGTCCTCCCCAATGTTGTCAAACCCAGACCCTTCCAAGAGCCGCATCTTGGTATAATCCCCTGTCAACTAGGCCACTTTTCAAGGAAACA
>CAYUEH010000096.1:9221-12600 GCA_964442465.1 uncultured Laspinema sp.
AAGAGCCGCATCTTGGTATAATCCCCTGTCAACTAGGCCACTTTTCAAGGAAACAACTATGGCAGACTGGCAAGAAATAACCGGAGGGGTGACGGCTCCAAAAGGATATCGTGCGGCAGGGATTGCCGCTGGGTTAAAACCGTCAGGAGCACCGGATTTGGCATTGATTTGGTCCGACGTAGAGGCGATCGCCGCTGGAGTGTTCACAACCTCCGTTGTTCGTGCCGCTTGTGTAGACTACTGTCGCCAACGCCTTGAGGAAAAAGCCAGCGCTCGCGCTATCTTATGTAACGCTGGACAAGCCAATGCCGCCACGGGAGAGCAGGGGTTGGCGGATACCCTCGAAAGTGCCGACTTATTAGCCCGAGAACTCTCAATTTCCCCTAATTCTGTCCTGATTGCCTCCACTGGGGTAATCGGTCAACGGATTCGCATGGATGCCTTGCGGACGGGGATTCCCGCCGTTGTGGCGGCTTCCTCCACCGAAGGCAATGATGCAGCCGCTAAAGCGATTTGCACCACGGATTTAGTCCCTAAAACTATCGCCTTAGAAACCACCTTTGAGGGACGTCCGGTGCGAATCGGGGGGATTTGCAAGGGGTCGGGGATGATTCATCCGAATATGGCAACCATGTTGGCGTTTGTCACCTGCGATGCCACTGTTTCTTCCCATCTGTGGCACGATATGCTCAAACGGGCGGCAGACCGGAGTTTTAATCAGATTACGGTGGATGGCGATACCAGCACCAACGATACTCTGATTGCCTTAACCAATGGACAATCTCGGACCCCGGCGATTACGGAAATGGGTCCGGAGGCGGAAACATTAGAAGCGGGATTGACGGCAGTTTGTCAACATCTGGCGAAGGCGATCGCCCGGGATGGAGAAGGCGCAACCTGCCTGATTGAAGTCCAAGTTAGCGGCGCACCGGATGATGCCGCAGCGCGTCGGGTTGCCAAAACCATTGTCGGATCGAGCTTAGTTAAATCTGCCGTGTTTGGACGGGACCCGAACTGGGGGCGAATTGCTGCTGCCGCTGGACGTGCGGGGGTCTCCTTTGACCAAGACAATCTGCGGATTCAACTGGGTGAGTTTTTGTTGATGGAAAATGGTCAACCCTTAGCCTTCGATCGCCCTGCCGCCAGTGCGTATTTGAAACAAGCGGCTGCCGGTGCCTATTTGAAAGAGGATACGGTCCTCATGCAGGTTCAAATTGGCAACGGACCCGGAAGCGGAATAGCCTGGGGATGCGACCTTAGTTATGATTATGTGAAGATCAACGCGGAGTACACCACTTAGGGGACAACAGCTTGTTCCCGGGGCTAAATCCACGGTTGTTGCAGGAGGGGGAACCGCCCCTCCTGGGGTATCAACCCGATGAAGTTTAAGTTAAAATTGAATAGAAGCGATGGATATTTCCCTGGAAGCGGAAAGCAATTTGCGGCATTCGCCTTCCATCGAAAGCCTGATGATTCAACATTAGGGGGAAATTACCTGCTACTGAATTGCCCCTACTTTTCCTGAACAATAAACGTGACGTTCTGAACGGAACTCGATGAACAAGAACAAAGGCGGACGCCCAGCTACCGGACAAGGAGAGCGTTTTTACTTCCCTATCCCCAAAGTAAAAGCGGCCCATATCCTCAAGGTGATTCCGGATGAGAAGATGCCCCTGGTAGAGGAACTCTTACAAGCTCTGGCGGACCAAGCAAACCTCAAAAAATCCCAATCTTCTTGACTTTAGGTTTTTTTGCCAATAAAATTAAAGAAGAAGTAAGCAATAAAAAAGCGCGATGCCCACGACCAAGTAGTACCGCGCTTTTCAGACCAAATGACCCGATTCATTCTCGATTAGCGACTAACTAATCGAAGACCAAAACGGAAAAACAATAATCAGTGAATCAATTTACCTGGACCACTACGAGAATGACAAGAGTCATCAAGGCAATCAATCACAGGAATATCACAATTCACAAGATTGACAAGATTCACAAGATTCACAAGATTCACAAGAAAGGATTATATCATGAACAAGACCTATCCGCAACCCCCCGCCCTCGAAAATTTTAGCCTGCTGCAACTGTCACCGAGCAAACCCGCCTCAAAACGGTTACCCCAGCGGGGAAAACAATCTTTGGACAAGGCGATCGTCTCTTGTCCGATTGAGATAGAACGGTTGGGGGTGGTCAAACGGACGAATACGCCCTATATTGTCTATCGGACGCCTTATGGGAGGGGCTGCACCTTCATCGCCCGGAAGTATTTGATTCAGTCGTTGTTGAGCTTGTTGGGGATTCGCGATCGCCCAGGAGAACCGATTACCGGGATTAGCATCAGTGACTACCGCCTGACAGTACAGCAAGGGGACACCCTCTACACCCTTGCCGATCGCGAGGTATTCGACTATCTGGAACGGCAAAATCAAGCGGCGCTGGAAGAATTGCAAGTCAAGTTACTCCCTCAGCAAATCCTCGTCTGGAATCCCCTGAATGGCCATATTAACCAGGTGAACCCGGACGGATGTTCTTGCAATGATACCCTCTACCGTCAGTCCTTTTGTCAGCATCGAATCGCAGCCCATTTGTATCTCCGAAATCAGGGGTGGGGTTCGTTAGAAACTTATTTTCAACCCACGGAGCAGGGACTGCCCGGGGGAACTGGCTGAGAGTCGCCCCCGAGGGTCAAGGCGATCGCCCTGACTTGATTTAGGGACCTTGAGCAGGTCGGAAATACCGCCATCTCCACTGACTATCAGCGAGATGAAGGGTTCAAACCGTGCTGATTTTTGTCCGGAGAGTGGGAACAGCTAAGAGAAGTTGCCATCAACTCCGAGGCGAGCATCATCCCTTAAAAAAAGTAATTTATTTTTGTCAGATAATAATATTTTCAATTCTCTATCTTTGGGCTGATTCATTTAGAGGAATTGTTCGCTTATACCTGTTAAGAGCTTTAACCCATTCTGGATTGGAGTCCCAGAAAAAATACCCCCGCGAACCTCAATATCCTCGTTAAACCGATTGCCCATGTTTACATCCCTAAATCTGTTAAAACAATCCAAAATAACTCGAAAATTCAGCCTAATTCTAGGCGGATTATTGACCAGTTCTCTCCTATTTGCCCTGCCAGTGACGGCGCAAATTACGGATGCCAAAGTTGACTCTCTCGTGGAGGCATTGCGACTGGCTGCACCGGATATGGGTATGGAAAATGACGGACTCTATAGCGATTGGCAAATTAAACCGGATAATATTCCCCGGTGGTCAAGACTCTGTATTCAACAGGAACTCACCCCAGAAGAATTTGCAGCGAATGAAGCCCAAGCTAGAGAAGTTTTAGCCTGTGTGATGAGCGATGTCTTCCAGGAGGAGTATGAAGCTA
>CAYUEH010000097.1:0-11252 GCA_964442465.1 uncultured Laspinema sp.
CGTCAGCATAAGCACCAGTGGAGTCAGTTAGACAAACCCTGGTGCTTTTTGTTAGCGTCCCCACAATCGCCGCCCCGTTTCCAACTCGTTCGACGAACTCATGCGCTACCAAAGGGGGTAAGCACAGCACAAGTTCAAAATCTTCTCCGCCGTACAAGGCCCACTCAACGGCCCGTTCTTCCCCCACGCGCTCCTTCAAACTCCCTGGCACCGGAATTAAACCCCGGTCTAAAGTCGCCCCAACCCCACTCGATCGCGCAATTTGGACGATCGCATCGGCTAACCCATCAGAACTATCCATTCCCGCAATCTCTCCCCCCTCCCCCATCACCTCCCACAAAATCGGTAACAGATCCAGTCGTGGGTGCGGACGTTGATGAGCAGTAATTAATTCCCGAATCTCTTCTTCTGACCAATCCTTGGACGTTTCCGGATGCAGCAATAATTCTAATCCCGCTCGCGAGGCTCCATGCACCCCAGTCACGACGATCGCATCCCCCGGTTTCCCATTCTGGCGGCGAATCGTCCGGTCCGTGGGCACCCACCCAAAAGCCGTAATCGAAATGACATTCACCGGCGCTTTACAAACATCCCCACCGGCGATCGCTGTCTGATAAGCATCTAAACAACTCACCATCCCGGTATAAACCCCCTCCACCCAAGACACTAGGGTATCCCCCTGCAATCCTAAACTGACGGTAATGGCTAACGGAGTAGCACCCATAGCGGCTAAATCCGATAAATTCGCCGCTGCCGCGCGCCATCCCACATCTTCAGCAGAGGTGGTGCGATCGCTAAAATGCACCCCATCCACCAACATATCCGTCGTCACCACCAACGACCGATTCGGTTCCGGTGTCATGGCGATCGCAGCGGCATCATCCCCCACCCACTCCGGTGGACAAAATCGATGCAATCGTTTCAACAGTCCCTGTTCCCCCAACTCTCGCACCGAAAGGGAATTTTCTGGATCCTTCTTCACCCGGTTTCTAACCTCCAACCCATACTCAACAAATACTAAGGACAAAAAGGACAAGAAACCCGGTTTCTGAACCCAATTTCTTGCTTTCATGCAGAGACTTGGAGAGAAACCGGGTTTCTAACCCAGATTTGTTGCTTGTATGCAGAAATTTTGCGAAGAAACCGGGTTTCTAGCCCAGACTTGTCGATAAAAGCAGAGATTTGGAGAGAAACCCGGTTTCTGAACCCAATTTCTTGCTTTTATGTAGAGATTTGAGAGAGAAACCCAATTTCTCTCCACCCTAAACCCTTAACTGGCTTGGGCGGGAACGAAATTTTCCATCCCTTGGACCACTTTCATCGAGAGAATCTGATCCCCCTGTTTGAGCTTTTCTAAAATTTCCTTCCCTTCAACCACATAGCCAAACACCGAATAGCGACCATCCAGCAAATTGAGGCCCGCAGGGGTTAACTCCGGTTCAAATAGGAAGAAGAAAAACTGAGAAGAACCGCCATCGGGGTCATCTTCTGGGCGGGCCATTGCCACAGTTCCAAAAGCGGAGAAGGGGAGGACCGGCTGTTCTCGAAATCGTCCCGCCTCTTCCAAGGTAATCCCATAAGTGGGTTGAATATCCCCTCGGACGAGGACTTCCAGGGGAATATTGCGATATTCGCCGGTATCGGGGTCGATAAAGCCTTGGTCCGGTCCTGCGGGATCCCCGGTTTGGAGGACATAGAAATCTTCTGAGCGAATAAATTCTAGGCCATCGTAGAATCCGCGCTGCACCAAATCTACAAAGTTGCCGGAGGTTACTGGGGCGCTATAGCCGTCTAGGACTACGGTCAGATTGCCTTTGTTGGTTTCCACAGCGACGGTGGCGCGACCTAGGAGTTGAGGGAGATGGCTGTATTCCGTGGGGACTTCATAAGGGAATTTGGCGACCATCATTTCTTCGAGTTGGCCGACTAAACCCAGGAGGCGATCGCGTCCTTCTTGAGTGGCGGGTTTATCCTGAACCTCCACGGAGGATCGCAGGGTGGCAATTTCCTCTTTAATTTGGGTGAGGATAGCAGTAGCGTTCGCTTGTTGAGATTCGGGAATATCCTCCAAGATATCCGCCTCGCGATTGGTAAAAATCCCGGCAGCTTTGGTGATATCGCTGGTGATGGGACTCCAGCGTTTGCCGCGCAGTTGCTGGGAAATATCTTCTAAACTGCTTTGGGCCTCGCGGATGGGTTGATTTTCAATGGGTAAGGCGTATCGTAACAGGGCTTTACCATCGGTGATGGCATTGCCTTGGGGGAGGACACTGGTGCGATTCGGGGTGGAACTGTCGCTGCCATCCCACCAAGCAGCGCTCAGTCCCAGGGAGAGACTGGTCATCAGCAGGACCATTAAAGCGGCTTTGAGACCGCGTTGCCATAAATTTGTAATTTTTTTACTTGAAGTCAGCATCAATATATCTCTGAATCCTTGTTAATCGGCATGGATCAATCTTCCCATACCGAGGGAAGTTGCACCGGGGCATCCCTCGGGAATTCTGGGGGAGGGTGGGAGGGGAGGGTGAAAGGGGCAATTTGATCCAATACCATTGAAGGGGAGAATTCGCGGTAAAATAAAATCCCGATTATTCTCCACGAATAAAGATTCATGATTTCCAGTAACGACTTTCGCACCGGCGTCACAATTGAATTAGATGGGGTTGTGTGGCGGGTGGTTGAATTCCTCCATGTCAAACCCGGTAAAGGCTCGGCTTTTGTGCGCACGAAATTGAAGAATGCTCAAACCGGCAGCGTCATCGAGCGCACGTTTCGTGCGGGAGAGACGGTGCCCCAAGCGACGTTAGAAAAAAACACGATGCAGTACACCTATAGAGAAGGTGAACAGTTAGTGTTTATGGATATGGGAACCTATGAAGAGACCCGTTTGAGTGAACAGCAAATTGGCGATCGCGTCAAGTATCTTAAGGAAGGGATGGAAGTGAATGTCGTCCGTTGGGGCGAACAAGTGCTGGAAGTTGAACTGCCTAACTCGGTCGTTTTGGAAGTGACGCAAACCGATCCGGGCATCAAAGGTGATACCGCAACCGGTGGAACTAAACCGGCGACGGTGGAAACTGGGGCTGAAGTGATGGTTCCGTTGTTCATTACGATCGGTGAACGGATTAAAATCGATACCCGCAACGATTCCTATCTGGGCCGAGAATCATAGAGTTTCGCTTCACCCACTAGGGGTCAGTCTTCCTGGGTCTTTGCACTCAGGAGAGGGGTGTTTATTCCCTCTCCTGGGTTGCTCCGGAGGGCTGTGGCGGTTCGGTTGGTCTATCCCGGGGATTTGAGGCGATCGCCTACTGTTCGGCTGGATGGGGAAAAACTAGAGAAGAATAACGTTGATTTTACGGGGTCAAAGAAACTGTGCAACTGGATTTAAGCCAACTGAGCGAGCTGCTTGGGGCTTTCAATGGAACGGATATTTCTGAGCTGATTTTAAAAAGTGGCGATTTTGAGCTGACTCTGCGCAAGGACCGGATAATTGCGGAGGGGGTAGGGATTCCGGTTGATCCGGGGTTGCGCCCGGTGGCGGAGGGAACTGGGGTGATCGCGCCTTCGGGTCCCCCGGTGGAGCCGGCTATTCCCACCCCCCCTCCCTCGTCGGGGACCCCAGGGTCTACGGGGGGGAATGCCCCCGGGGGTCCCGGTGCTCCGGCTCCGGTGACGAACGATCGCAAGTTTTTGGAGGTCATTTCCCCAATGGTGGGGACGTTCTATCGCTCTCCCTCTCCGGATGAACCGCCATTTGTGGCGATCGGCGATCGCATCAAACTCGGCCAAACCGTCTGCATCATTGAGGCGATGAAGTTAATGAATGAAATTGAGGCGGAGGTTTCTGGACAAGTGGTGGAAATTTTGGTCGAAAATGGTACTCCCGTGGAATACGGACAACCTTTGATGCGGATTAGCCCCGAGTAATGTTTTTGGTCGGTTGGGGTGAGTCGATTGTCTTGATCGCAAGGCAATCGGCCCAACAGTCAAACTCATTTAATTACTTAATTGTCATAAACCTGTTTACTGTTACAATGGGAAAATATAAAAATGGGTAATTCCTTAGGACCAGCCATGAACCGATCGCAACCCTTACCCCCAGAGGTCTTGCAACAAGTGGCGGAATATTTCAGTATTTTGAGTGAGCCCATGCGCTTGAAGCTCTTAAACTTACTCAAAGACGGCGAAAAATGTGTGCAAGAGTTAGTGGATGCCACGTCAACAAGTCAGGCTAATGTTTCTAAACATCTGAAAGTCATGTTGCAAGCGGGAATCCTCAGTCGTCGCACGGAAGGGACTTCGGCTTATTATCGCGTCGAAGATCCGCTAATTTTCGAGCTGTGTAACCTGGTGTGCGATCGCCTTGCAGAGCGGATTGAACAACAAGCTCGTCAATTTAGAGCCTTGAGCTTGCATGGAAAACGGTGAGCAAAAACCTGCACCCTCAAGGGTGTAAGTTTTTACTTTGAAAACCGGAATCCGGATGAAACTTTCTTGTCCCTTTTATCAAATAGACCTCTTGCCAAAATCCGGATTCATCCCCCTTTCCCCCCTTCTTATACGGAATGCGGTTGGAATAGGTCTTGAAAAACAAGTTGAGCAATTGTAGGTGGGCAATGCCTCCTGAGCTTGTCGAAGGGCCTACAATTTTTAATGCTTTTATCAACCGGATTTAGTATTAAGGGGGGTTTAAGAGATCTATGCAAGAAGTCTAATACAGATTGACCCCCCAAGCCCCTGTGAATCGGGGAGACTTGGGGGGTCAATCGTTGTTTGTTGACAACGGCAATGAATTACAGGGGAAACTCAGACTCAAAAATAGTACGGGTAATCGGTAGCGGAATCTCTAACCCTTCACCCCCCAATACTTCCAACGGTTCACCGCCGACGGAAATCCAGACGGAGGCATTTGGATCCAAGGTCGTCGCCGTATAAACCACCTGCCCTAATCTAGCGGTCATCGAGCTACTGCCACCCCCGGAAGTAAACTCCGGGGAGAGGTTGACATAGATGCCATTCTCCTTGACCTCGACATTCAGCACTTGGGTACCCGAGGGAATTGCACTAAAGCCAGCACCATTGGGCGGTTGGGTGACCAAGCGATCAAAGGCGGCTTTTAACAAGGCATCAGGTTGTTCTGTCGCCTGCACGGAGACAGGGACAGAAGCCAATTCAAATTGGGTCCCAGTATCTTGGACCACATAAATTTGCACCGATTGCTCGATGGGATTGAGCGCTGTGGGAGGAGTTAAACTCGGGTCCTGGGTCACCTCAATATTTACCCCAGGGTCCTGGGGTTGGGTGGGAGATGGAGTCATGCCATTGAGGGTGACGTCCTTTTGAGAATTCACCGCCCACCAAGCGGTTCCACCTCCGGCGGCGACAACGACAGCTCCTAGGGTGGCAATGACACCCAGGGGAATGCGGCGAGTTTGTCCATTTTGCATATCAAAAGTTCTCCTCAACGGTTAACAATATTCACTAATAAGAAATGCGGATTTTGTGGTTTTGAACTGAGGAGTTGTTTCAGTCCTCTGAGGGTTCCCTTCGTATCCAGTACGGGGGATCCCCTGTTGTCATCCCTGAATTCTTCCCCACGGCGATCCGCTCATCGGGTTAATTGGCGATCGCCAATGCCTGAAAAACAAATAACTACATCTTTATTAAAGATGTCGGTAGTCCTTGGCAAGAAACTACAAGGGAAGCGGCTAAAGTTCCAGAAAACTTACTCCAGAGTCAAGACTGAGAATGCATCAGGCTGATCGATGCGAATAAAGGCGGCAATTTCTAGGCGATCGCCATCCAGCTCAAATTTTAAAACCCGGGCGAGTAATCCCCGGTCTTCATATTTTCTGAGATCTAGGGCGCGATCGAGGATTCGGGAGAAAATCGCGATCAACTGAGTGGGGGCCTCTTCATTATTAATCTGGATGGTCGGGTTGACCGCTTGGATTCTTGCGCCATTAACTGAGGCTAACCCGGTCTCTAACAAGATTTGCACAGATTCATTATCCCGGCGGTCTGCAATTTCTAACTGGAAGCGCACTCGATTATTGGCTAAAAATTCCACCTCGGGATTGACAATTTGAAAGCGTTGGGGGTCGCTTTGGGCCTCGGGGTCATTGGTGCGGGTGATCCCGATGCCGAGTTCTCGTAAGGGTTCAGCCGCAGCTTGCGATCGCAAGGCACGGTTGAGGTCGGCCTCGGTGATGACTACGCGCATCGCCCCTTGTAAGGGTTCTCGCAGAAAGCGCGGGATTGAGGTGGCGTCTTCTTGGTTGAGACGGTTAATATCGACGGCGATCGGGTCGCTTTCGATTTCCACTGTATCGATGCGCAGGTCCGGCGTGACGTACAATCCCCGCCCCGCAAAGCGTAACCGTTGGATATTCCCCCTCAGTAGGGCATAGTTTGGGGCATTATCCAGTCGGACTTCCAACTGTTCGGCATCATGGAGGGCCTCGCGAATATCTCCCTCAGCGATATTATCGAATGTCGCCCCAACGGGGGAGACTAAGGTGAGAATTCCGCTTAAAACCAGGGTCAATAATTCCATAATTTCTTGTTAACGAATTAGGCTAAGTCCGGGGGGAAAGCTGTCAGGAGGATAAAAAGGAGTGTCCAGGGTCCTCCAATGGGTCCGATCGCCCGGGGCCACTCCGGCCTACTGACGGTTTTTAAGTTCTCGCAGGACTTACGCAATCTGTCACATGAACCTCTAAATGTAGAGGCGAGAAAGCGAATCGCCTCTACATTTAGGGTCGATTCTCAAGATATGCGTAAGTCATGTCTAGGGTGGGGTCGCAGCAGTCTGGCGGGTCACCCCTGACGAGCTTGGGACCGATTAGGGTTAGCCTAATGGGTAAAAGAGGAATTTTGTCAAGGGGTAAGCCAGAAATACTCGCTCTAGTTTTTGCCCGGGGTGCCTAAGACAGATTGAGCAAAGGCCCGCACTTTTTCATCGGGGTCGGATTGGGCGCGATCGCGGAGTAAGGGGAGGGTTTCGGGATAATCCCCATAATACTGGACGATGGCTTCGAGGGCGGTGAGTCGAGGATTGAGTGCACCATCTTGTAACGGCACAAACGGATCATTGACGGCGCGATCGCACAAAAAGGCAAATACAGCCGCGTCATCCCATCCCCCCTTGACCAACTGTTGCAAGGCCGAGAGTCTCACAAACGAATCCTCATCCGTACAAGCCCGGGCTTTGACAATCTCCAACGTTTCCGGATTTTTGGGCCAGTGGGTCACCAACTCGATCGCCCCGGCAAGACGCACAGCCCAATTCTCATCGGATTGAGCGCGACTTTTAACAATCGTCCAAGTTTCCGAGTGTTCCTTCCAACCCGTTGCCAATTCTCGCAAAGCCACAATTCTCACATCCCAACCTTGATCCGATGTGGCCCGACTTTTCAAAATCGGTAAAGTTTCCGGGTCATCAAACCACCCAGAAGCCAGTTCCCGCAACGTAGTCATTCTCACATCAGAAGAAGCGTCATTAATTGCCTGAACCTTGAGAATCGGTAAAGTTTCCGGATCGTCATACCATCCCGTCGCCAGTTGCTGTAAGGCAGCGACGCGCACTTGCCAATGTTCGTCCTGAGTCGCCCGGGATTTGAGAATCGGTAACAGTTCCGGGTCATCTTTCCAAGTGCGAGTAAACTCGTGCACTGCCGCTTCCCGGACCCGGCGATCGCGGTCAGAGGAGGCGATATCTTTTAAAATCGGTAAGGTTTTCGGGTCTTCAAACCAAGCGGCAGCCAGTTGTAAAGCGGCGACGCGCACCTGCCATGCGTCATCAGAAACGATGCGATCGCGTAACCAAGCGACGGTTTCGGGGTCATCAAACCAGCCGGTGGCAATTTGCTGCATGGCGGCAATTCTGACGTGCCAATCGGGATCGCCAAGAGCGCGATTTCTGAGCCAACCTAGGGTTGAGTCATTGTCATACCAGGCGATCGCCAACTGTTGCATGGCGGCAATTCTGACGTGCCAATCTTCATCGGACTCCGCCAAGGTGCGAATCAATGCAGAAGTCTCCTGGTCGTGACTCCAACCTTTGGCGAGTTCTTCCACTGCCGCTTCTCTCACATCTGCTTCGGCATCCGATTGGGCGATCGCCGCTATCAGGGTAAATGTCTGGGGGTCATCCTGCCATCCCTCAGCTAACTCTTCCAATGCCGCTTCTCGCACTAGCCAATAGCGATCGCTTTGAGCTAAGGTTTTGATCAGGGGGAGAATCTCCGGGTCCTGGGGATAGTGAGTTGCCAGCGATCGCACGGCACTCACCCGGGTAATTTCAGCCACCGAGGATTGTGCTAAGGTTTTCAGCCAGGAGAGAATCTCTGGGCGTTCTTTCCAACACAGAGCGATTTCATCCACGGCACTCATGCGGATGGTTTCAGCAACGGGGGATTCTACCAGGGATTGTAACCAGGGGAGGGTATTCGGGTCCGTTTTCCAGACTCGCGCTAGGGTGGAAATGGCGCGCAGGCGGGTGAGGATGAGTTCATCCACTTCCGGATGTTGGGTTAAGGATTGCAGGCGATCGCGCAGTTGATTCGCCGTCGATTGTAAGGCAGTGCGATCGGGCAAAACCGCCAGACATTCTGCCGCTACAAATAAGTGAGTAAAATTAGAGGGTTCGACTTGGTTTTCTATCAGAGAATCAAGTAACTCTGCCGCCAATTCCGGCGCAATCATCCTGACGATTTGCCGCATCACTTCATGCCACGGTTCATCAAATAGATGGTGTTCAAATACATCCCGTTTGATGTCATCCAGGGTGAGGGTATCCTCTCGGTTAGGGTTCAGCAGGCGATCGACCAATTCCCTGGCGTGAACAAAGGCTTTAATTTGTTTGAAATAAATTCGCGCCACCGCTTCCCAATTAAACCCCTCCGGGAGGGCCGTCAAATTGAGATCAGTCCAGGTTTGGGCTAAAGTATCCGTGGAGATCGTTTTGCAGTCTTTGTCAAAAACCCCTAACAGCGTTTCCTGTACCAACGGTTGCGAGACGAATTCCGTTAGGGGCTCCCGGTACGCCTGCACCTGCGACTCCTCTAAGCGAGCATCCTCTAGCTCAAGCTGCATCACGTGCAAAAATTCACTGAGGGCTTTTTCCCCAGCCTCAGAACGAGATAGATTTTCCGGTAGGGTTACGGTATCTTGTCCCCAATTTTCAGTTTTTTCCACAATCAGCTTAAAAGCAAACCGTTCGGCGTTCATACTGTTCCCCACATCCATACCATTTTCAATACTCCTCTAGCTCAGTCTATCTGAATATCTGCCCCTTGTCTGGGGAGCCACACCACTAGGATTCCTCCGTTAGGGTGGTAACTCACACTGGAGTGCTTTTGTCAGACAAATCCGAGGAGTCCCGGGGAAATGGCGACAGGGGACTGCGGTGGCGGGTGTTTCTCTCCAGTCTAAGGGTTGAGTGCCAAGAATAGGGCAATTTCTGCACCGGCTGGGGTCAGGTTAAAGTGCAACACCTGCGATCGCACCCCCTGAGTTTCTAGTCGCTGTAAATTAAACCTCCGGGTTAAATCTAAGAGTCCGGTGACTAATCTGCGAGGTGCCGGGCGATCATTCACCCAGACTGAGGGAGAAATTAGTTGTAATTGTTGACCTTCAATTACAGTGATGCCCGTTTCTACGGTTAAGGTTAGAAAGTCATTATATCCCCGTTCTTGGACTTTTGTTTGGAATCGGACTCGGTTATTGGGTAAAAAAGTGACTTGGCGATCGACCAGGGTATAACGGGTAGCAATTTGCTGAATTAAGGGAGAATCAAATAAGCTCAAGGCTAGAGTTTGCATTTGATTATAGAGTTCCGGGGACTGCAAGGCAACATTAATATCAGCCTCGGTTACAGCAACTCGAACTGCTGCCTGTAACGGTTGTTGCAATCCCTGGACTGGCCTATTTCCGGAACCCCTTCCTAATTCTCTCGGATTGACATCAATGGCGTCGGTTTCTATTTCTAAAATATCCAGTCTTAACCCCGGGATTAATGACAATCCTCGGCCAGCAATTCGCAGGCGATCGACTTTTCCATTGAGTAATTGATAGCTGGGGGTGTTATCAATGCGGACTTCGAGTTCTTCTGCTGCAAAGAGGCGATCGCGAATATTCTGTTCCGCCAGAGTATCTAAGGCAATCCCGGCAGGAGACACTAAAGTAAACAGACTGGTGAGTATAAGAGTGAAAAATTCCATTCAGGTTTGATGAGAGAAGGGGCTATCGGTAATCGCGGTTTCTATCGCAAGTTTAAATCATGATGACAGTAAAATTCAGGAGCGGCTGTATCTTGATCCCTGATTCCGACTCCTTTACGGGAGTCCGAATCAGGGACAAGACTTACGCATTTGGGGCAGTCCCTGGTAAATTTTGGGGTTTACTCTGATTGGCAATCAAGAATTGATGAATTATCGATTCTTAATTGCGGATACCTGATCCCGAAAACTTAAAAAAAACCTGTTATTTTACGAAATGTTTCGCATTGTATGATATTGCCTCACCACCCGGGCATTCTAAATAGTAGATATCTCAGGCTAAATCGGGGGAGTGGAATATGGATGGGTATGAATTACTAAAGCGATACAGGGCGGGCGATCGCGATTTTCGCGGATGGAATCTCAATTTAGCCAACTTGATCGGGGCCACCCTGCAACAGGTCAACCTTTTCGGGGCAAATCTCATTGACGCATCCTTGGCGCGGGCTAATTTAAGCCGCTCCTTCATGATGGAAGTCCAACTATCCGGTGCATTTCTCTACGCTGCTGATTTAACCTTCGTCAAACTCAAAGGTAGCCAACTGATTGAGGCCGATTTAACCAAAGCGAATCTCCAAGGCGCTCAGTTAGCCAATACTGATTTAACCGGAGCCAAACTCAGTGGGGCTATTTTAAAATGGGTCAATTTTTATCGGTCTAATTTACTCGGAGTCAACCTCTCAGGTGCTAACCTCAATGGAATTAATTTCCGAGGGGCAAATCTGATGAATGCCAACTTAAACTGGACCAACCTCAGTGGCGCAAGACTCAGCGGCGCTTGTCTCAAAGGCGCACTCTTAAACGGGGTTAAACTCACCGGGGCATTTTTAAATGGCCTCAATTTAGAGGGAATTAATTTTAGCGGACTTGAACTCAACGCGGCTAAATTAAGCGGAGCAAACCTGCGCGACTCTAACTTTATGGGTGCAGATTTGCGCGATACTCAAATGCGATTTGCCAATTTTGAAG
>CAYUEH010000097.1:11352-12480 GCA_964442465.1 uncultured Laspinema sp.
GGGTGTAAAAAAGCAGATCACTCATTCCTCCTCTATTGTTGAATTTTTACCCCCATTAGCGAACAAAATCAAGGGTTCACAGTCTTGTGGTTTAGCCATAATAATGTTTTAATAGAGATAGGAATAGTTGATGTCAAAAAAAATCACATTTTTCCCATAACAAACCAGGACGGCAAGCCCCAGCGATGCCCAAATTTCAGTCATTGGTTAGGGGGCAACGGATTCCAGTAAAGAATAAGGGGCTTTTAAGCCATAAGGAGAGTAACGTAAAATGGATACTAATGAACTCCTCGAACGGTATGCAGCAGGAGAGCGATCGTTTAAAGACGTGAATTTAAACGGAGCGAACCTGGAACGAGCCAACCTAGCCGGATGCGATTTTTCTGGGGCTTATTTTGTCGGGGCCAACTTATCCCGAGCCATCTTGACAGGGGCCAATTTACACCTGGCTTTTTTACATCGCACTGACCTGAGTTTTGCTAAATTAAATGAAGTGAGGCTGACTCATGCGGATTTAACCAAAGCGAACTTAAAAGGAGCATATTTGGTTAAGTCGATTCTCACGGCGGCGCGACTGAGTGGGGCAATTTTGTCCGGCGTGAATTTGCGGTTAGCTAATTTAGGCGGGGTGAATTTTTGTGGGGCGGATTTGCGAGGGATTAACTTGCGATCGGCTAACTTAGTGAATGCCAACCTGAATTGGGCCAACCTCAGCGGTGCCCGATTGAGTGGAGCATTGTTGCGCGGAGCATCCTTCACCGGAGTCAATCTCACCCAAGCTTATCTGAATGGGGTAGACCTCAATAGTGTGCAGATGGAGGGAGTCAACCTCAGTGGCGCAAAACTCAGCGGTGCCAATCTCTCCTTAGCCAATTTAAGCGCTACAAACTTGAGTTCAGCCCAGATGCGCGTCTCATTTTTGTTTCGGACCAACCTTCATGCCGCATCATTGAATGGCGCAAATTTGTCTCGGAGTGATTTATGTGAGGCGAATTTGAGTAAAGCGGATTTATCCCATGCGAATTTGCAAAATGCCGATTTGACTGGAGCGATGTTGGTACAATCCAATTTGTTTCAAGCCAATTTAACCGAAGTGAGCTTGCAAGGCGCTTGTTTATGTGGTTCAAA
>CAYUEH010000098.1:0-9126 GCA_964442465.1 uncultured Laspinema sp.
TGAAGTCGTTACTACGAACTAAGAAAGAGAACGACTGAAGTCGTTACTACGAACGGGGGAGGGAACTGCTATAGTGTTGGGCCGACTAATTGAGCGATCGCCTCTAATAATTGGCGTTCATTGTAGGGTTTTGTAAAATATTGAACGGCACCCAATTCCATTGCTCGTTGTCGATGTTTAGCGCCACTGCGGGAGGTTAACATTGCTACTGGAATATCAGAAAACTGGGGATTTTCTTTGACCTCTGCTAAAAATTCAAAGCCATCCATGCGGGGCATTTCAATATCTGCAATAATTAAACTACATTTTAAGCCGTGATGCAATTGTTCCAAGGCATCTTGACCATCTTTGGCCTGTGCAACACGATAGCGTGCGCGGGTGAGGGTTAGGGAGAGCATTTGGCGAATGGTATAGGAGTCATCTATCACTAAAATTTGGGGTTGTGAGGGGAGGGGGGGAAGCAGGGGGACGGGGGTGCGAGTTCCTGGGGGAAGGGGATGATTTCGTCCCTGGGTTTCATTGTGAATGACTACGGCTTTTTGGATGTGAGGATGGAGTTGTCCAATCAAGTCATCGACATCGAGAATGCTGACGACTTCGCCATCGCCGAGAATGGTGCAACCGAGGATGCCGGTGGGTTTGGATAAGGGTTGGGGGAGGGGTTTGACGACGAGTTCCTGTTGTCCGACGAGGCGATCGACGACGATCGCCAGAATCCCTTCACTAGAGCTTAAAACCACTACCGGCATATAATCTTCCCCGACGGGAATCGGAGAAGGAAGATCCCGCGAGGACTCATGATAATGGAGTAAATCATTCAAGGGAACTAACCGAATATACTCGTCGCGCCACCGTAACATGGGTTGATGCATGGCCATCTGGATTTCACTGGCGTTAACGTGCAGAATCTCTTCGACGGCATCCAGGGGTAAGGCGAGGGTCTGATGTTCGATGCGGACTAATAAGGCATCGGAAATCGAGAGCATCAAGGGGAGTTTAATGATAAAGGTGGTTCCCCGACCGATGCGAGAGTCTACTTTAACGGTGCCTCGCACTTGGCGCAGATTGCTTCGCACGATGTCTAAACCGACCCCACGTCCGGATAAATCAGTTACCTCACTTTGGGTGCTAAATCCCGACCAAAACAGGAAGTCATAGAGTTCGTTGAGGGAGAGTTCCAGTGCTTGTTCTTCGGAGACGAGATTTAAGTCAACCAGACGGGAACGAATGGTTTCCGGGTCGATGCCTTGGCCGTCATCGGAGACGGTGATGATGGTTTGTCCCCCTTGATGGCGCGCTTCGATTTCGATTTGGCCGTTGGGGGGTTTGCCTGCTGCTTTGCGCTTTTCCGGGGATTCGATGCCGTGGTCGAAGGCATTTCGCACTAAATGTACCAGGGGGTCGCGCAAGGCGTGTAATAAGCTCTCATCGATTTTGGTATCTCGTCCGATGAGCAAAAGGTTGACATCTTTATGATAAGTGCGAGACATATCGCGGATGGCGCGAGGGAGGTGGTCCACGGCGCGACTGAAACTGACGACGCGCAACTGCATGACTTGAGACCGGAGGCGATCGCAAATTCGTCGGAGGCGATCGGTACTTCGGTCCAGATTGAGGGCTACTTCGTCGATTTTGACACTGGAGTGGGCGATCGCCTGGGTGGTTTCGATGGTTTCTCGGGCGAGATCATGGAACTCCGTATAATGATCCATCTCTAGGGCGTCGAAACCCAGGGGGTGAGCGTTCTGGCGACTCTGATGGCGTTTTTCTCCGGCAAGGCGGTCATATTCTTCCCGCAGTTGGACCCCAAATTGATTCAAATCGCGGATGTGCCGTCGCAGACGTTTGACTTCCCCACGCAGTTGGGTTTCCTGGACTTCTAAATGGGTGCGGTTAATCACTAATTCCCCCACGAGGTCCACCAGTTCCGTGAGGCGATCGAGGTCCACCCGGATGGTGGGTTTGACTCCGGATTCCCCTGGGGTGGGAGTTGGCAATAGGGAGGAGTCGGCAGGAGGGGCACTGGGGGGACTATCCGGGGGAAGGAGTTCCGTGGGAGAAGGGACCGGAGAAATGGCTACATCGGGGTGAGGAGGGGGAATTTCCATCGGTTGTAAGACGATGGGTAATTCTTGTAAGACTTGTTCCCGGAGGGTTTCTAAGTTTTGGGCGATCGCCCATCCCCATTTTTTGAGGTCTTCTCCGGACAAATTGGGGGTATCCACAGCGGTCCGCAAAGATTCGGCAATTTCCCCCAGTTCGGCGATTTCCAACATCCCGGCTAAACCGGAAATTTGATAATAAATTTCATTAAAAACCGGATAAGATTTGTCTAGGTTGTCCTCTTGAATTTGCGAGAGCTCGGTTTCTAGGCGGTTAAAGATGGGGGGTAAATCTTGTTTAAAAATGGCCTGAATGACCCCGGTATTGGCGGGATGTTTTTGCATCCATTCTGCGGGTTCTTTTAATCCACCACATTCGGATTCTAGCTCTTGTTTGATGCGGGCGATCGCCTCCAAATCCGCCTGGAAATCTTTGGGGTCTTCTTCTTTTTGTTCCTGCACCAGGGCGGTGGATTGGGCGGTGAGTTTTTTTAATAGGTCAACCCCTTGGAGAAGTTGAGTAATGGAACGGCTACTTAGGGGAGTATCTTCCGGGCGATCGCGCAAAATTGCAAAGCAATCTTCTATCCGGTGTGCAGCCGTTGAAAGGGACTGAAAGCCAAACATCAACGCCGAACCCTTAATGGAATGCGCGGCCCGAAACATTTCCTTAATGGTGCTTTTTCGAGCTTCTGCGGTCTCGATTTGTTCCATCGCCAACAACTGAGTTTCTAACGCCTGTAAAAACTCATTCGTTTCGGCGGTAAATGCCCCCAGCAGTTCTTGAATATCGTTAAAGTCCATTAATGATGACATGGTGGTTCAGGGTAGAAGTTTCCGTTACAAAATGCGACGAAACCGGCGGCGGATTTAGCCCTTCCGTTTTGGAGATTCGTGGACGATGAAATCAGTAGATGCACCTTTTAAGCTCTTTGATTTGGACCTCTCCCCGGCCCTCTGCTGAGAGGAGAGGGAGGAAGAACCTCTCCCCGGCCCTCTGCTGAGAGGAGAGGGAGAATAAGGAATAAATATCGTTGCGCGAAAGAAACCCTTTCCGGCCCCCCCTTCCCTCCCAGGGAAGGGGGTTGGGGGGTTAGGTCTCCTTACAACAGTAGGTTTCCTCGTGACGTGGCTCTGCCGCGTCACGCACTATGAGCGGCTCTGCCGCCTGTAGCTCTCCTCACGAAGAGGCTGTGACCAGCACAATGGGCAGATTAAGCCCCTGTGTTCCAGGACTGGAGGCAGAGCCTCCTTCAGTTCGTGACGCGGCAGAGCCACGTCACGAGGAGGGGAGGGGACCGGAAGGAAAAAACCTACTGTTGTAAGGGTTAGGTCTCTTAACTGCGGAAATTAGAAACCGAGTCCTGTAGTTGAGTGACCGCGATCGCCAGTCCATCTAAAGACTCGCGAACTTGGACGGATTTTTCCGCAGTTGTCGTAGAAATCGAGCTAACTTTTTGCATCACTGCCGCAATTTCTGAAGCATTTTCAGTTTGATTGGTGGCAGCCATTGTGATATTTTGCACCAGGTCATTCATCTGCCGACTGACTTCAATAATAGCGACTAAATGATGTTTCGCTTCTGCGGCTAATTTCGTTCCAGCGACCACCTCCTGAGTGCCTGCTTCCATTGCTTCGGTGACCCGGCCAATTTCGCTTCTAATTTGTTCAACAATTTCAGAAATTTCCTCCGTCGCTGAACCAGAGCGATCGGCTAATTTGCGGATTTCTTCGGCGACTACGGCAAACCCTAACCCCTGTTCTCCGGCGCGGGCCGCTTCAATGGTAGCATTCAGGGCCAAGAGGTTAGTCTGAGCCGCAATTTGAGAAATTGACGTGACAATTTTACCAATTTGTTGAGAGCTTTCTCCCAACCGTTTAATCATTTTCCCAGTTTGGGAAATGGTTTGGCGCAGTTCATTAATGCCTTCCACGGCTCGGTCTACGGATTGGCCGCCCACTTCGGCAGTTTGTGCGGCTTGATGGGCGACATTTTCCGCTTTTTGAGCCACGGTACAGATATCTTGAATGGAGTTAGCCATGCGCTCAATTTGGCGCAAGGAAAACTCAACTTGTTGAGCTTGTTCTCCGGCGCGTTCCGTTAAATCTTGGGTATTGGCAATGGATTCCCCGGTGGCGCTGCGGACTTGGGTCGCCAATTCTTGAATGCCGGTGACCACTTTTTTGAGGGAAGAAACCAGGAAATTAAAAGAGTCAGCTAAGGCTCCGAGAACATTATTGTTGACTTCGGCCCGAACGGTTAAATCTCCTTTAGCGGCTCCTTTAATTTCCATTAACAGTTTGAGCACCTGTTGAGTTAGTTCATCGGCTTCCGCTTTGCGGTCTTGGGCAAATTGTTCTAAATCTTGGGCAACTTGTTTCTGCTCCGTGATATCAAACCGGATGCTAATATATTTGACGATATTACCCTCGGCATCAAAAATGGGAGAAATTGTGGTATCAACCCAATAATAAGTGCCATTTTTCCGGCGGTTTTTGATTTCTCCTTTCCAGACGCGACCGTTACTGATAGTTTTCCACATTTCCTTAAAGAGGGATTTGGGATGACATCCAGAGTTAATCATCCGATGATTTTTGCCCATGAGTTCGGCGCGAGAGTATCCGGAGATTTCGCAGAATTTATCATTGACAAAGGTAATTTGGCCTTTGTTGTTGGTTTCACTGACGATCGCCGCTTCATCCAGGGCATTTTGGCGATTTTTGAGTTCTTGAAGCAGTTGGGATTGTTCTTCGGCTAAGACTCGAAATTGTTCTTCGGTTTCTTTGAGAGGGGTGATATCATGAGCAACGGCATAGAGTAGTTGCTGTTCGGTGGAAGGATTGGAACTCCAAGCTAACCATTTATAGGAGCCATCTTTACAGCGGTAGCGATTTTCAAAATAGAGGGTTTCGATGCCGTTTGCCAGTTTTTCGGCTTCGGCAATCGTAGCTTCCATGTCATCGGGATGAACAAAGTCGAGAAATGATTTACCTAGGAGTTCTTCTTGACTGTAGCCCAAGATGGTGTTCCAAGCGGGATTAACCCGTTGGAAGGAGGCGTCAAAACCGAAGATACTCAGCAAATCCAGGGAAATGGTAAAGAAGCGATCGCAGGTGACTTCGGCTAATTTGCGATCGGTAATATCGGCATGAACCCCTAACCATTCCCGAATACTGCCATCGGTGGGGTTGAGAATGGGGACGGCACGAACACTCATATATCGATACTCGCCATCGTGACGGCGCAGACGGTGTTCGACTTGATAAAGCACCCGATTTTGGACGGCGTGGTTCCAGACTTGGATCGTCTGTTCACGCTCATCGGGATGCACGGCATTCAGCCATCCTTGACCCTTGAGTTGGTCGAAGGTTTGGCCGGTGAAACGACTCCAAGCGGGTTGTTCCATGAGGAATTCGCCATTGGCAGCGGTGTTCCAGATGATTTGAGAGGTGGCTTCAATCAGGGAACGGAAGCGCGCTTCTGAGGCATAGAGGGCTGTTTCGGCTTGTTTGCGATCGCTGATGTCGATCCCCATTTCCAGGACTAGCCGTTTCCCATCCCCATCGTTACAGGGGTAATCATACATTTGGTAGGTGCGCCCGGTGTGACGATCTTCCCATTCCCACTGCTGGGGTTGTTGGGTGTCAAAAACTTGGGTGCGAACCTCGGAGTGCAGTTTGCCACCGGGGTTCAAGAGGGTGGCAGCCGCATCCGGGTCCCCAAAGAACTCCACAAAGTGGCGGTTGGCTAACTGGACGGTATTGCTGCGATCGACCAGGTAGAGGAAGGCGGGAATCCCATCAAACAGGGTGGTGAGTCGCTGACGTTCCGCTTCTAATGCCTTTTCAATGGCTTTGCGATCGCTGATATCCCGGACTAATGCCACCAGCAGGGGTTCGCCCTCCCGGGAAAATTTGCCCAGGCGGATTTCGACGGGGAAGGTGGTACCATCGGCACGTCGGTGGAGACTTTCCAGGGTGAGGGCGGCGCTGGGATGCAACTGGGCGACAGCTAGGGTGCGTTCCGAGGTGCGAAATTGGGGTTCGATCGCCTCTAAATTCAAGGTCAACAGTTCATCTTTGCTGTATCCTAAGCTCTCGCAGGCGCGCTGATTCACCGCTAAGATTTTGCCCTCTAAGGTGGTCAGGAAAAAGGCATCCGCAGCATTTTCGACTAACTGCCGAAACCGTTCTTCACTCTCAGCGAGGGCTTGTTCTTGTTTTTGGCGATCGCTAATATCCCGAATCACCGTAGAAATACAATCAATTTCCCCATTGTCTGCTTTGTGGGCGAGGATCACTTGGGAGGCAGGAAAGAATTCCCCATTGCGGCGTTTGATCACCGTTTCCCCAGTCCAAACCCCATCCGCAAGGGTGGAGGCGATCGCCTCTTCTAATTTCTGGCGATCGGGTCCTTCTTTGACGAAATCAAAGGGAGTGAAATCCGAGGCGGGTTGCTCTTCTGAAATCCCCGTCATTTTCCGGGAAGCTGGATTCAGGTAAATTGCTTTCCCTTGACTGTCGCAGATGCCGACAAAATCCGTGGTATTTTCGATAATCCGCGCCAGTCGTTTTAGGGCCGCTTCTGCTTGTTGGCGTTCTTTAATTTCCCCTTGCAGGGCTTGATTGGCCGTCTCTAGATCCGCTTTGGCACTGGGTAGGGCCAGGGCTGCCGGTAGGGCCGGGACCATTTCTAGGGCCGTTAACAGGGAAATGCCAGCAGTGAGGGCTTTGATACTTCCGTAAATCCAATAGTCTGGATGCCACAGGGTCCAGACTTCCAGCAAATGGCTGAATCCACAAGTAATAATAAAGGCCGCAAATAACAGAAAAATCCGACTAAAGGGTAAATCTTGGCGTTGCCGGACGAAATAAATTAACATCGCCACAATCGAAAAATAGGCTAGGGCGATCGCCAAGTCGGATCCGGCGTGCAGCCAAACTAAAACCGGATTCCACAGGTAACAATGACCGTGGGGAATAAAATTTTCCGTGAGGAGGAGGGATGAGGGTTCTAACATACAGGGTACGTCAATAATCAATAACGGCGTTTAGAAGGGTCAAAATCAGGGAGAGATATAGAGTTGCAACACCGGCGGGGGATTTATCCCCCGCCTCATAGCTTAAGTCGGTTAAAAACCGACTGCAAGTCTTATCCAGTGGTGTTTTCAGTCGGTTTCAACCGACTTGAGCTGTTAGGCGGGGGATTTATCCCCCGCCGGTTGTTGCAACAGGTGCAAGAAGTCAGCAATCACCTCGAATCAGTCGCCACCCATTTACAACAGCAACCCAGTTTCTGGTCCTCTTGAGTTGCTCCTGTAGATGCCCGATTGAAAATAATCTCCTGGAGGAGAAAAAGCATATAGAACCGATAGCAGAGGGTTACAGCCCATTCAAACCTTTCACCCTACCCGGTTGAGTATTGCATGAGCCTTGGCTAACTGCGGAAATGGGCCACCGATTGCTGAAGACTCTCGACTGAGACGGCCAAGCCATCAAGGGAATTTTGAACCTGTACTGATTTTTCTGCCGTATTCCCCGAAATGGCGCTCACGGCACGAATCATACTCACAATCTCCGTCGCACTATGGGTCTGCTTCGTCGCTGCGAGGGTAATATTTTCCACCAAGGCATTCATGTCCCCACTGACTTGGATAATCTCAATTAAATGGGTCTTGGCTTCTGCGGCCAGTTTCGTTCCGATCGCCACTTCCTGAGTGCCTGCCTCCATCGCTACAATCGCCCGTCCAATTTCACTCCTGATCTGTTCGACGATTTCAGAAATTTCCTCCGTTGCCAATCCTGAGCGATCGGCTAACTTGCGGATTTCTTCAGCGACCACAGCAAAACCCAGCCCTTGTTCTCCGGCTCTGGCCGCTTCAATCGTAGCATTAAGTGCCAACAAATTGGTTTGAGCCGCAATTTGGGAAATGGACGTGACAATTTTGCCAATCTGTCCCGAACTCTCCCCTAACCGTTCAATGGTTTTCCCGGTTTGAGACAGGGTTTGCCGCAGTTCGTTAATCGCCGCCACCGCCCGATCCACCGACTCTCCCCCCACTTGCGCTTTTTCCGCCGCTTGTTGCGCCACCTTTTCCGCTTGTTGAGACAGGGTAAACACTTCTTCAATCGAGTTGACAATCTTCTGAATTTTCTGGATTGTCTCCTCAATTTTTTGGGCTTGTTCTTGAGCTTGGTGGGCCAACTCTTGAGTATTAGAAATCGATTCCCCAGTAGCCGTATTCGCTTCCGTTGCCAGTTTTTGAACTCCCTTGACCACTTTTCGCAAGGAGGAAATCAAAAAGTTAAACGAGTCGGCTAACGCCCCGAGAATGTCGTTCGTGACTGCCGCGCGCACGGTTAAATCCCCCTTCGCTGCTCCTTTAATTTCTCCCAACATTTTCACCACCTGTTGAGTTAGGGAATCCATCTCCGCTTGCCGTTGAGCAGACATGATTTCCAAATCCGCGATTAACTGGGTTTTTTCCGCTTCTGCACCGATGCGATCGCCCACTTCTTGTTGCAGTTTCTCATTAATTTCCTGCAACTCTTGGGTGCGTTGAGCCACTCGATTTTCTAAGTCTGCGGCTAACTGTTCTAAGGCTTCTTGATTCTGCCGTTGTTCGGTCACATCTCGGGTAATCTTAGAAAATCCCTGCAACTCTCCTTTAGCATTCCGCAAGGGCGTAATAATCACATTGGCCCAAAATTTACTCCCATCTTTTTTGACCCGATACCCTTCATCTTCAAATCGTCCTTCCGTTTCGGCAACCTTGAGTTCTGCTTCCGGTTTGCCACTGGTGCGGTCCTCTAGGGTATAAAACTGCTTCCAAGGTTGACCCAGAATTTCTGTCGCCCGATACCCTTTAATTCTTTGTGCCCCCGCATTCCAACTCGCTACCCGACCCGCTCCATCTAATCGAATAATCGCATAATCCTTGACACTTTCCACCAGGGAGCGAAATCCTTCTTCACTTTCTCGCCGCGCTTCTTCCGCTTGTTTGCGTTCGGTAATATCTAACCC
>CAYUEH010000098.1:9226-12457 GCA_964442465.1 uncultured Laspinema sp.
GGCAATCCAGATTGTCGCCGGAACTGTATCCGCCATCACCCGAAATTGTTGTTCACTTTCTTGTAAAGCCCGTTCGGCTTGTTTGCGTTCCGTGATGTCCAGAACGATCGCCACACAGGAGAGTTTATGAGTCTGCTGGATCAGTTGAACATACATTTCAATCGGATAGATACTCCCATCAGCGCGGCGATGCATTCCTTCAAACCGAATTCTCTGTTCGCGGCCCTCTAATAAGGGAGCCAAAGCAGTTTTGGCATCCGCCAAACTCACCACCGCTGGATTGATATCCATTGCGGTTTTTTCGAGGATTTCTTCCTGAGAATACCCCAAATTCAGACAAGCTCCTTTGTTAACATACTCGAATTGCAGGGTATCCACATCGAAAATATAAATCTCGTTCAGACTAGACTCGACGAGATTAAACAACCGCATCCGTTCTTGTTCAGATTGGACCCGCTCAGTAATCACGTCCGTCAGCAGCATAATCCCGCCAATTTCTCCCGTGCGATCGCGCCAGGGATACATCTCCCATTTCACCCAATCCACGGTGCCATCCACCCGGGTATAGCCTTCCGCGTCACAGCTAAAGGATTCTCCCTCTAAGACGCGCTGTAGCATATTTTTGACATGATCGGGCAGTTCCGGAAATAGCTCGTGGTGCGATCGCCCAATAATATTTTTAACAGTCTGGAAGTCTTCTCTCTTATCCAGTTTATAATCCTTCACCCACCGTTGGGAAGCGACCAAATAGCACATCTGGCGATCGAGCATAGCCACTGCTGCCGGAAGATGTTCCAGAAATAATTTGAATTCTTCTTCCCGTTGGTGCAGTTCGGTTTCCAGTTTCAAGCGACTGCTGATGTCTCGCACCGTCACCCAAATTACCTCCCGGTTGTCTATTAAGGTGAGCGGTTTTCCCGAAATTTCTACATCCAAGACCCTACCCGTTTTCGGTTTGAGGGCTTTCCATCTTAACGCGCTTCCCTGGCTCACTGCTGCTTCAAAATCAGCCTGAAACTGCCCGAACTTCGATAACTGGTTAAAAAAGTTTTTGCCTCGGAGTTGGATGGGTTCCATGCCGTACAATTGGCTGGCTTTTTCATTGGCATCTAAAATTGTTCCATCTCTCGCCTGAATCAAAATCACTTCATCAATTTGATTGATAAAGTTAGTGAAATCCGAAGCAATTGCTGCCGTATATCCCGGAATTTTTTCATAAGTTGAGACGATTCCCACAAGTTCTCCCTGGGGAGTTTTGACCGGCCATTTCTGGAGTTTCCACAGGGATTCTGGGGACTCACCGGAGTGGGAATTCGGCACTTGGACTAACAGGGTTTGGGAATCGTCTGGATTGATTTTCGCCCAATTTTCCAAGGGTTTACCCCCCCAAGCAAGTGTGCCGTTGGTTTTGCCAATGACTTGTGCGGGGGATGCCACCCCCACCTGTTCCGCAAAGCGCTGATTTCCGCCTAAATAAACCCCCTGGCAGTCTTGCCAAGATATCGCCTCGGGTAAGCAGTCGAGGGCCATTTGCAGGAATGAACCCCTAGAAAAGATGCCACTGCCGAGGGTTTCCCGGATGCCTTGGCGGTAGGTGAAGAGGGCAATCATCAAGGCGATCGCACTCCCCCCTTCCAATCCATAGATCAGGGTTTCCCATACTGTTGAAAAAGGGAGGGCGGGGGTGGAGAAGAGATGGAAGAAGCGACTCCCGGTGGCGACTGCCAAAAACGCACTCACTATCCATAAAAAACGGCAATGCAGACGAGATATTGTGATTTGCAGGAGAATTAAAGTCATCCCCAAATAGGACAGGGCAATCACCCATTCTGCCCCAGTCTGTATCCCCACCCAATCCGACTCGCTGCCCATAGCGAAATACAGTTGAGAACCTATCCCGTTTATTAACATAATTCAGCCCCAAAGTAACGTGAAATTTGCCCGATGTTTTCAACGGTTTACCACCCTTCAGATTGGGCGATCGCTTCCACATCTAAAATCATCACTAACCGTCCCGTCCAATCGTATAATCCCCTTAAAAAAGGAGCGAGTTCTTCCCCCACATCCATGCTAGAAACCATGCGATCGAGATGAACCGAAATCACCCCTTGCACCCGAGATACAGCCAAACCCATGCGCATCATCACCAAGGTACCATCTCGCGGATCTGGGGCTTCTAAAATTAAAATTCGACTATGCACCGAATGACTATCCACCGCCTCAGTCCGCAAAAACCGCCCGAAATCCGCCACCGCTAAAATTTCTCCCCGCAAATTGGTCAATCCTAAGACAAAATGACGGGTATTCGGGACTGGGGCGATCGGTTGCTGCCCCAAAAATAGCACCTCCCGGACTGACAACAAATCCACCGCAAAGAGGCTCTCTCTTTGACCAAATAACAGAAATTGCTTTAGGTTCCCGGAATTCGAGGAACCGGGCAAATCACTCATCCCAGAACTGAGGGTTAATTTTCCAGCCATACTGTCTTGAATTTTGAAAAAACACAGCCTTTAAATCTTAGAGGCTTTCGGTTTAATTGCATCATGTTGGTCAAAGAATCAAGCGGCAAAGAATTAAAAGAGGATAAACAAATTATTCTTCTATCAGATAAAATAGCGGGTCATCGGATGAGAATATCCGGTCTAATTCTTTCCGCTGAAACCTTTATAATAGGCGTTCGACAATATGAACCAATTGCTGGGGGTCAACGGGTTTGGTAATATAGGCATCAGCTCCCAAATCTATGCCCCAAGTCTTATCAATCTCGGTATTTTTCTGACTGCAAAACACCACAGGTAACTTGGAGGTTTTGCGATCGCCTCGTAACTCTCGAATCACCTCAAATCCATTCATCCGAGGCATCACCACATCCAGAATCACCAAATCCGGTGCCGTCTCCTGAATTCGGGCGATCGCCTCCTCCCCATTCGTTGCCACCACCACCTCCATCCCGGCTTTTTTCAAAATCCGGCCAATCATCTCCAGTTCACTCGGCACATCATCTACTACTAAGATTTTAGTCATCTGGTCTTTCCCGCGCTTTAGCATTAATCTTCCAATCTTATTTTAGCGTGAGACTTCAAAAATTCCCCGTCCGCTCCCCAACTTTAACCCCATCCATCTTTACCCGTGCAGTAGAACCAGGGCCAAGTCCTGCTTAAATCCGATTCTTCATATAATCATCCCAATTTCATCCCAATTAACATAAGCCAAACTGACTAAAATTCCCCT
>CAYUEH010000099.1:0-12408 GCA_964442465.1 uncultured Laspinema sp.
TGCCCACCCTACAATTTTTAATGCTTTGATCAACCGGATTTAGTATCATGACTGCTATATTGCAGGACTTACGCCATCTGGAATCCTAAACCCTAAATGTAGAGGCGATTCTCGAATCGCCTCTACATTTAGGGCCAGATCTCCAAAAATGTGTAAGTCCTGATTCAAAGGCGATCGCCCTAATGGTAGGATTTGGTCTAACCCAATCCCACCCGTTCACAGCTTGCTGTTGATCCATTGCTAATGTTGACCTTAACCCACTGTTTGCCACCGGATCCCGAGGCGGCGATCGCCTACACCCTTTCCCTCACCGCAGACGATCGCACTCGCAGTCGTCATCGATTTGAAACCGCCGAGGGAGAAGCGGTTCATCTCAAGTTACCCCGAGGGACTGTCTTAAGTCATGGCGACTGCCTCACCGATGACTCGGGAAACATCATGGTTCTCGTCACCGCCAAACCGGAACCCACCCTGATGGTTACTGCTGATACTCCCCTGGATTTATTACGCGCTGCCTATCATTTAGGAAATCGTCACGTTCCTTTAGAAATCAAACCGGATTATTTACGTTTGACCGTTGACCCAGTTTTAAAATCCCTGTTAGAACAATTAGGATTAACGGTTCAAGAAGAAACTGCTCCCTTTCATCCAGAAATCGGAGCTTATCACTCCCCTCATGGTCATTGATGGCGGTCTTCATTGATGATTTTGGGTAGAATTTACCGCAACAGGATAAACTAAAAATCCGCAATTTAACTGATATCATGCTTTAATTTATGGTCACTGATTTTTCATTATTATCTTTGTTGCAACTGGCGAGTCCGGCGTTACCTGTGGGGGGTTATAGCTATTCTGAAGGGTTGGAGATGTTAGTTGAACGAGGCATTGTCAACAGTGCAGACACACTCCAAGATTGGATGGATTGGGAATTGCAATCAGGGGCAATTTCTTTAGATGGAGCAGTGATGGTAAGAGTCTTAAATGCAGCTTATGTAGGCAATTGGGAGAAGGTTCATGAGTGGAATCACTGGTCATCGGCCAGCCGAGAAACGGAAGAATTGCGGGAACAAAGTTGGCAGATGGGAAATGCGTTACTGCGATTATTGATGGCCCTGTGGCCGGTAGAAGACCGACTGGAAATCACCGCATTGGGTGAGGAAGAGTGTAATTTTGCAGTAGCCTTTGGGATTGCTGCCTCCTATTGGCAGATTCCCCCAGATGTGGCTTTATTGGGATATTTACAGAGTTGGGCTGGTAATTTTATTGGGGCTGGGGTGAAACTAATTCCCCTAGGTCAAACCGCAGGGCAACAGCTATTATTTAATTTACAACCCAATCTAGTGACGGCAGTTGAAACAATTTTGAGGGTAGAAGATGATGACCTCAGCAGTTGCACTTGGGGACTAAGTTTAGCCAGTATGCAGCATGAAACTCAATATTCCCGATTGTTTAGGAGTTGAAGGTAGGGGGGTGATTGGTCATTTGTCTTTTGTCATTAGTCATTTGTCATTTGGAGGAATGACAATTGACAATTGACAAAGGACCAACAACCAACAACCAATGATCGATGACCAATGACCAATAACAAATAACCTAATTATGAGTTCATTTCGTGTTGGAATTGCGGGTCCGGTGGGTTCAGGAAAAACAGCGTTAGTGGATGCGTTGTGTAAGGCGATGCGCGATCGCTATAATTTGGCGGTGGTGACCAATGATATTTACACCCAGGAAGATGCTCAATTTTTAGTGCGATCGCAGGCCCTGGAAAAGGAGCGAATTATGGGGGTAGAAACGGGAGGATGTCCTCATACAGCAATTCGGGAAGATGCCTCGTTGAATTTAGCAGCGATCGCCCAACTGGAACGGCGGTTTTTGACCTTGGACGTGGTATTTGTAGAAAGTGGCGGGGATAATTTAGCGGCGACTTTTAGCCCAGAGTTAGTGGATTTGACGATTTATGTGATTGATGTCGCCGCTGGGGATAAAATTCCCCGGAAGGGAGGGCCAGGAATTACCAAATCGGATTTGTTAGTGATTAATAAAATTGACCTGGCCCCTTTAGTGGGGGCAGATTTGGGGGTAATGGAACGGGATAGCCAAAAAATGCGCGGCAGTCGGCCCTTTACCTTTACCAATTTGAAGACTCAAGAAGGACTGCAAGGGGTGATTGATTTTATTGAGGCGAATCGGGTTTAAAAACTGCCACGTTTGAGCCTGGATTGTAGCTTGATTTGAGACGGGGTTAGGGGGGTGCGATCGCATCAGTTGCGATCGCACCCCTGGACTGATGAGTATCTTCACCCAGTGCTTCCAGGGTATGTTAAGGACCATAAGGCTACCGTTACCCCTCGACCTCACAATTGTTAGAAATCGCAACATTGTCACAAATTGGCTCAGACTAAATATCAGAGGTCTAAGGCTTGAATCTTGGAAAATTTTCTGTATCGAGAAATACAATCTGTTCCCGAAAACATCGCTTTAATATCAAGGCTCTGAGTAGGAGTGAGTCAAGACCAGTAGGAGTAGAAAAATAGCATGACACATCGACTTGGACGGCGTAAATTTCTGCTTTATGGGACCGCTGCTCTCGGGAGCAGTATTTTGCTGAAAGCTTGTAACGATGGAAATGTAGCTCAAACCGATGCAGCAAATCCGGGGGCAGGTGGTGGCGTAGATACGATTAAGGTGGGAATCCTCCATTCCTTAAGTGGCACGATGGCGATTAGCGAACAAAGTGTCGTTGATGCAGAACAGTTGGCGATCGAGGAAATTAACAACGCTGGAGGAGTTCTTGGCAAGAAAATTCAGGCGATCGTCGAAGATGGGGCATCGGATTGGCCCACCTTTGCGGAAAAAGCCAGAAAACTGATTAATCGAGATCAAGTGGCGACGGTTTTTGGCTGCTGGACATCCGCCTCGCGCAAGGCCGTTCTGCCGGTGTTTGAGTCCACAGGTCATATGTTATGGTATCCCGTCCAATATGAAGGTCAGGAATGTTCTCGGAACATTTTCTATACCGGGGCTGCTCCTAATCAACAGATTGAACCGGCGGTGGATTGGCTGTTAGAAAATAAAGGGCAGCAATTCTTTCTGGTGGGGTCGGATTATGTCTTTCCCCGGACCGCTAATACGATTATTAAGGCTCAACTGGAAGCCAAAGGGGGGCAAACCGTGGGAGAAGATTATATCCCCCTGGGTGGCACAGAAGTGACGGCGATTATTACCAAAATTCAAGCGGCTTTACCTGATGGAGGCGTGATTTTTAATACCCTCAATGGTGATAGCAATGTGGCCTTTTTCAAACAAATGCAAGGGGCGGGTTTGACTCCGGACCGATATCCTACCATGTCTGTGAGTATTGCGGAAGAAGAAGTGCGGGCGATCGGCACCGAATATCTGAGAGGTCATTATGCGGCCTGGAATTATTTCCAATCGGTAAATACCCCAGAAAACCAAAAGTTTGTGGAGGCATTTAAGGCAAAATACGGCCAAAATCGGGTAACGAATGACCCAATGGAAGCCGCTTACCTGATGGTTTATTTGTGGAAACAAGCGGTTGAACAAGCGGGAACTGCCGATGATATTGAGGCAGTCCGTACAGCCGCTGTGGGACAAAGTTTCCAAGCGCCAGGAGGTCTGGTTACCCTCCAAAATAACCATCACCTATCGAAAACGGTCCGCATCGGTGAAGTTGGGGATGATGGAATGTTTAACATTGTTTCTGAAACCCCGGCCCCGGTTGACCCGATTCCTTGGAATCAATATGTGGCCGATACAAAGGGCTATTCCTGCGACTGGTCAGACCCCTCTAAAGGTGGCAAATACCGGATCTAAAGATTGACAAAACTCGGCAACGGTAACGTTTAGAGTTTGGAGGGGAAAGAGCCATAAAATTATTTTTTCTTGACCTATTTAAACTCTAAACGATTGCAACTTATAGGGAATTAAAAGTTTTTTGGAGATGATTTAAATCAACTATAATGGCACTATTTTTACAGAGCCTATTTAATGGCATTAGCATTGGATCAGTTTTATTAATTGCCGCATTAGGATTAGCCATCGTCTTTGGCATTATGGGTGTGATTAATCTCGCTCATGGTGAATTGATGATGTTAGGCGCTTACACAACATTTGTGGTCCAAAATGTGTTTAGAGGATTGGGAGAACCCTGGTTTGGGTTTTATATTATTGCGGCCCTTCCTCTGGCCTTTTTGGTGGCTGCGGCAGCCGGGGTCCTCCTAGAGAGAGGGGTGATTCGCTACCTGTATGGCCGACCTTTGGAAACCCTGCTGGCAACCTGGGGGGTGAGCTTAATTTTGCAACAATTGGTTCGCAGTATTAGTTGGCTGATTTGTATTCAAATTGGGGTATTTTGTCTGCTATTTTTTGGCGGATTGTGGGGGGTGAAGCGGCGTCCAGATTTTGAGCGGATTCGCAAGGGGGCGATCGCCATTTTGCTGCCTCTTTCTGCTGGAATTGCTGTAGCGGTGGGTTCGATTTTGGGGAATGCTGTGGGATTAGCCCTCACTCAACCCTGGTTTGGGGCACAAGGGGTCGATGTGACGGCACCGGGTTGGTTGCGCGGGGGTATCCCCATTGGCACGTTCCAATTGCCTTATGTCCGGTTATTTATTATTGCCTTAACCATTGTTTGTGTGGTGGGAATTTACCTGTTTTTGTTGCGATCGCCCTGGGGATTGCGAATTCGGGCAGTGACCCAAAATCGTAGCATGAGTGCTTGTCTGGGAATTCCCACCCAAAAAGTGGATGCCTTAACCTTTGCGATCGGTTCTGGATTAGCTGGAATTGCCGGTTGTGCCATTAGTTTACTCGGTTCCGTGGGCCCGAATACGGGCCAAAACTATATTGTGGATGCCTTTATGGTGGTGGTTGTCGGGGGAGTGGGCAAAATTATCGGAACCGTTGTAGCGGCACTTGCCATTGGATTGGTGAACTACCTTATTGGTTCCGGAATTTTCATCTCAATGGTTTCTCCCGACAGTGCTTTATTTGATTTTTTGACCTTTTTTGCCACCACCAGTATGGCAAGGGTGATGGTATTTGTGCTGATTATTCTGTTCTTACAACTCCGTCCAGCCGGACTGTTTCCTCAGAAGGGACGCACCGTTGATGCCTAGATTGAGAGGTGAGTTAAACGAGGTTAAAACCAACTGGCATGAGCAACGATAAATTTACCGAAGAATCCGAAATAAAACCGGAGCAGCCGAAATCAAAATATCTAAGTTTTATGACCCCAATTTTCCAGTTTCAGCAGCGCTTAAATCGATTAAGGCAACAAAAACCCCGATTATTTGAACTGTCAGTGATTGGGGGAGTGGCTTTAATCTTGATTGCCGTTATGCCCCTTGTCTTGTCAGAATTTCGCTTGGATTTGTTGCATCGGTATTTAGCCTTGGCGATCGTTGCCTTGGGGATTGATTTGATTTGGGGTTATACGGGACTGCTGAGTTTGGGACATGGGATATTTTTTGCCCTCGGGGGATATGCGATCGCCATGCATATCAAATTACAAATTCCTGAAACCGCCAGCAGTCAACTCCCCGACTTTATGGGACTCTATGGGGTGACGGAACTGCCTTGGTTTTGGGGACCGTTTTCATCCTTTCCCTTCACGGCGATCGCCATCATCTTGATTCCCGGCATCCTCGCCGCCTTTCTCGGCTATCTCGTCTTCCGCAACCGCATCCGAGGCGTCTACTTCTCCATCCTCACCCAAGCCGCTACCATCGTCTTTTTTAACTTCTTTAACGGACAACAAAAACTCTTCAACGGCACCAACGGACTCACAGATTTTCAAACCCTCTTAGGATTTCCCATCTCCACCCCCAATACTCAATATGGGTTTTATGCGATCACCGTCATCCTATTAGCCGGTTCCTATCTCCTCTGTCGCTGGTTAACCTCGGGACGTTTCGGACGCTTACTCATTGCCATTCGCGATGATGAAAGTCGCGTCCGATTTTCCGGTTACAATCCCACCGGATATAAAGTTTTAGTCTTTGCAATTTCTGCCGCTTTAGCTGGACTCGGAGGCGCACTCTTTACCCTCAGATCCGGTATCATTTCCCCTAGAGCAATGGATATTGCCTTTTCCATTGAAATGGTAATCTGGGTAGCCGTAGGGGGTCGAGCTACTTTAATCGGAGCCATCCTCGGAGCCTTATTAGTCAATTATGGCAAAAGTTTCTTAAGCGAACAATTCCCCGAAATTTGGCTGTTTTTCCAAGGCGCACTTTTCCTAATTGTTGTCTTAGTTCTTCCCAGTGGCATCGTCGGCTGGTTGCGGACTGAATCGGGTAATTTCTTTCGCAGGATTACCGGACATCCGCGATATGTGATTACCTATCCCCAGTTAGCAGAAGACCCCGAAATTCAACGAGAGCGTGAAACCCTAGAACCTTAAACCCATCGACTCCTGATGAGTTGAGTTGGGAAATAGTTGAGTCATCCAGTGTCAGAGAGAGAGAGTCCGTGAACGAGAACATCTTAGAAATTGAAAATTTAACCGTTAGTTTTGACGGATTTAATGCCCTCAACAACTTAACGTTCACCATGAATACGGGAGAGTTGCGGGTTATTATTGGTCCCAATGGTGCCGGAAAAACCACCTTTTTAGATGTGATTACCGGAAAGGTTAAACCCACCCAAGGGAAAGTTTTCTTTAAAGGGCGAAACCTGCGGAAATATTCTGAAGATAGGATCGCTCGGTTGGGCATCGGGCGCAAATTTCAAACCCCACGGGTTTACCAGAATCTGACCCCTCGGGAAAATTTAGAAATTTCCTGCAATCGGAATAAAAATGTATTTCAAACCTTATTGAAGCCCACTCCAGCATCGGAGCATAATACGGTCAAAACCCTCCTGGAAACCATTGGGTTAGTCGCTAAAGCAGATATTGCCTCGGGATTACTCTCCCACGGGGAAAAGCAATGGCTAGAAATTGGGATGTTACTAGCACAATCTCCCGATTTACTCCTCGTGGATGAACCCGTGGCGGGTTTAACCGATGAAGAAACCGCCCTCACCGGAGAATTACTGATTTCATTGGCCCAAAGTCATTCGATTATTGTGATTGAACATGATATGGAATTCGTGCGGCAAATTGCCCGCAAAGTCACGGTATTGCATGAGGGTTCGGTCCTCTGTGAAGGGAGTATCGAAGAGGTGCAAAATGACCCCAAAGTGATTCAAGTCTATTTGGGCAGTACCGAGGAACATGAAGAATAAGCCCGATTAAAACCCTATAAAACCTGAGAATAAAGTTAATGAATTCACTTGATAACCGGGAAAACCCCTACCTGACAGAACCCTCACCCCATCGGATGCTACAAGTATCTGGGGTGAATGTTTATTATGGGGAAAGTCACATTTTGCGGGATGTGGATTTGAATGTTTCCCCGGGACAAATGGTTTGCCTAATTGGACGGAATGGAGTCGGAAAAACCACGCTGTTAAAAACGATTATGGGCTTACTGCAACCCCGGAAGGGACAAATCTATTTAGAGGGGCAACCCATCATCGAGAAATCGAGCGATCGCCGTGCGAAAATGGGCATCGGTTATGTCCCCCAAGGGCGGGAAATTATTCCCCGGTTGACGGTAAAAGAAAATTTAATTTTGGGCTTAGAAGCGCGACCCACTCGGCCTAAAACCCCGGAAATTTCTGATGAAATCTTCGAGTTATTTCCGGTTTTAAACAAAATGTTACATCGGATGGGGGGAGATTTAAGTGGCGGACAACAACAACAACTGGCGATCGCCCGCGCCTTGATGGGAAATCCCCGCTTACTCATCCTCGATGAACCCACGGAAGGCATCCAACCTTCGATTATTTTAGAAATTGAAGCGGCAGTGCGTCGGATTATCCAAACCAAAGGCATTTCAGTCCTGTTAGTAGAACAGCATTTGCATTTTGTTCGAGAAGCCGATTGGTATTATGCTATGCAAAAAGGAGGAATTGTTGCCTCGGGATCTACTAAAGAACTCAGTAATGAAGTCATTCAACGATTCCTAGCGGTTTAATCCGAAATCTGGGCTTTACAGACTCTGACTGGACTGACGCATTTTTTGATAACCACCCCTAAATGTAGAGGCGATTCGCGAATCGCCTCTACATTTAGGGTTAAATTTTAAAGATTGCGTCAGTCCTGTCAGACAACCGGATTTCGGGTCAAAGGACACGCTATATTAGAATTTGATGTAACCTAAATCCGAGAATTTGTGAGTAATAGTCAGACTGAAAATCAAACCGTTAAAGGATGGCATGGCAGCTTAGAATTAGCTTATGCTCAATCGGGAAAAGCCACCCAAATGCTATCGGCTAAGGCGACGGCCCCTCTCAAGATGCAGCGACCTTTTTATCCGGAAGGGGAAGAGGTTTGTCATAGCGTGATTCTGCATACGGCTGGGGGAATTGTAGGCGGTGATTCCCTGGGACAATCGATCCATCTCCAGGAGAATGCTCATGCTTTAATTACCACCGCAGCGGCGGCTAAAATTTATCGCAGCCTGGGTGAAGTGGCACGGCAAACTATTCAGATTCAGGTGGATTCTGGGGCTATTTGCGAATGGCTTCCCCAGGAAAGTATTATTTTTAATGGAGCAATCTATCGCCAAAATTTACGGATTGAGTTAGCACCGGATGCCCGGTTTTTGTTATGGGAAATTAACCGATTTGGACGGAGTGCCCGGGGGGAAAGGTTTGTTCAGGGAGAGTGGCGATCGCAGACGGAAATCTGGCAGCAGGGTCGTCCCCTGTGGATCGATCGCCAACATCTCAACGGCAGTGAATCCGCAGTTGCCTCGAACTCAGCTTTAGCCGGTTTCCCCATTGTGGCGACTCTCGCTTGGATTGGGGACCCGGTGACCCCGGAATTGGTCCAGGAAGCGCGATCGCTGTGGGAGGCTCGTTCCAGTTCCTCCCCGGGTGAAGCTGGCGTCACCAGGCTGACTCACGGATTATTATGTCGATATCGTGGATCTTCGACCCCAGAAGTGCGAAACTGGTTTAGTGAAGTTTGGCAACTCCTGCGCCTGAGTTTTATAGGCCGTCCGAGTTGTCCTCCGCGAGTTTGGCCGATTTGAAGGACTTATTATGCAACTTTCTCCCCAAGAAAAAGACAAATTATTGATTTTTACCGCAGCGTTAGTTGCCGAACGCCGTAAAAATCGGGGCGTACTTTTAAATTACCCTGAAGCTGTTGCCTATATTTCTGCTGCTATTTTAGAAGGAGCGAGAGATGGCAGAAGCGTAGCCGATTTAATGAGCTATGGTGCAACTTTACTCACCCGAGAAGAGGTGATGGAAGGCGTCCCGGAAATGGTGGCGGAAGTGCAGGTGGAAGCAACATTTCCCGATGGTACAAAATTGGTGACGGTTCACAATCCGATTCGGTAATTTGAAGCAATTTAATCTGAAATTATACAGGTAAGAGGTGATGATGATTCCCGGAGAAATTATTGTTAAAACTGGAGAAATTGAGCTAAATTCCGGACGAAAAACTGTCCGATTGCGGGTCGCAAATGCGGGCGATCGCCCGATTCAAGTTGGCTCCCATTTTCATTTTTTTGAAGTCAATGAAGCCTTGAGTTTTGACCGGGATGCCGCCCGAGGAATGCACTTGGATATTCCCGCAGGAACTGCAGTGCGGTTTGAACCGGGAGATGCGCGAGAGGTGCAATTAGTTCCCTTTGTCGGCAGTCGTCAGGTGTATGGCTTTAATGGTCAAATTAATGGTCCCTTGGACTCATAAGACACCCAGTCTGTAACCATCACGACTACCTTGGTTAAGAATTTCTTTTAAAGTGGAAGCAGTCCTCAATTTTACCCGGGTTCTTGCAAAAGTTCGGGGGGGGAAGTGGGGAGAAATTTCCTCTAAAATTAGAAAAATATAACTCATGGTAGATGTAAACTCGACGACACCCATTCATCACGTTGTGATTGTGGGGGGTGGATTTGGGGGGCTGTATGCGGCCCAGTCCCTCGGGGGTGCTCCCGTCCAAGTCACCCTGATTGATAAACGGAATTTTCATTTATTTCAACCCCTGCTTTATCAAGTGGCAACGGGCACTCTTTCCCCGGCAGATATTGCTTCTCCCTTGCGTGGGGTGCTTAGTAAAAATAAGAATACCAAAGTGCTGCTGGAAGAAGCGGTGGATCTTGACCCAGAACAGCAAACATTGAAGTTGTTAGGGGAAGAAATTCGGTATGATACGTTAATTGTGGCCACGGGAGTGAGTCATCATTATTTTGGCAATGACCACTGGGGAGACAAAGCGCCGGGGTTAAAAACCGTGGAAGATGCCTTAGAAATGCGCAGGCGAATTTTCATGGCATTTGAAGCAGCAGAAAAGGAAACGGACCCGCAAAAACGTCAAGCTTGGTTAACCTTTGCGATCGCCGGAGGGGGACCGACGGGGGTGGAATTAGCTGGGGCGATCGCCGAACTGGCTCATAATACTTTAAAAGAAGATTTTCGCACGATTGACACCACAGAAGCGAAAATTTTACTGTTAGAAGGGATGGATAGAATTCTACCTCCCTATCCTCCGGAATTGTCTGTGAAAGCTGAAAAATCGTTACATGAATTAGGGGTGACTGTCCAAACCAATAGTTTGGTTACCAATGTCACGGAAGATGCAGTCACCGTGCGATATCAAGATGGGGAGGAAATCATTCCCACGCGCACTTTATTATGGGCGGCAGGGGTGAAAGCGTCGGGACTGGGTGAAATTTTAGGGCAACGGACGGGAGTGGAACGCGATCGCGCGGGACGGGTGATTGTGGAATCCGATTTAAGTTTACCGGGATATTCTAATATTTTTGCGATCGGGGATTTGGCGCATTTTTCTCATCAAGATGGTAAACCTTTACCCGGGGTTGCGCCGGTGGCGATGCAACAAGGGGAATATGTGGCGAAGGTGATTCAACACCGCTTCAAGCAAAAGGAATATCCACCGTTTCATTATGTAGATTTTGGCAGTTTAGCGGTGATTGGACGTCATGCAGCGGTTGTGGATTTAGGATTTCTACAATTTTCTGGGTTGATTGCATGGCTATTTTGGGTGTTTGTGCATATTTACTTTCTGATTGAATTTGATAATAAATTGGTGGTGATGATTCAGTGGGGTTGGAACTATTTTACTCGCAAACGAGGGGCGCGATTAATTACGGGAGAAGAGGCCAAAATGTTGATTGAAATTGAGGGGAGAGGGGAGTATCATCTTCCGGAACCGGAAAAAGAAACCCTGGAAGTGTAAAGTGGAACCTTCATCCGATGGTGAGGGAGGAGAAGCGGGGGAAATGATCCGAAAAGCAGGCGATCGCAATATCACCCGGAGACTCCCTAGAAGCAGGGCGATCGCCAATTTTTTAAAAGACAATTTTATCCACAACCCCCATGGGTTCATCGTCATCGGATAAAATATCTAGGAGCCGATCTAATTCGGTAATTTCCAACAGATACATTACCGATCCTTTGAGGTTACATAAGCTTAAACGGCGGCCTGTTTTTTTAGCCAGTTGATTGGCGGTGATTAATGCCATGAGTCCGGAATGACTTACCGTCGTAACTTCCCCTAAATCAATAAACCAGCGATTGTATTTTTCCCAGGCTAAACGAGCAATATTTTGTTGAAGCATTGCCGCTGCCTTTAAGTCTAAATTTCCTTGGGGCTGAATGACCACGTTCATACAAATTTCCTCTGTTGATCGGTGTGTATAGCAATTTCCAGCCTCATGAGGCTCTGTTTAAAGCCCCTCTCCCTCCTAGGACCTCCGTCGGTTTGGGGCCGCCATCGCTGTACGCTATGGACATGGGAACCGCTATATCTTGAGAATCGGCGAGATGATCAGGGTTCACGCCCATTCCTGACTTTGCGTAAAAATACGAATGATTTCCCCTGACTTATGGTCAATATCCGTGATTTTGCGGTGATGTTGTGTGATGCAGAAACCTAGAAACAGCGATCATTTGGCAGAACTTCGGTGATGCAAATCACTGACAAGTTCTGGATGTTCACATAAGAAAGGCTGAAATCCCAACGGAGCAAGCTATTGCCCGGATGAAGGTCTCGGGATCCGGCAACCCACTGACTGTTTGACGGGATTGGGGTCTGACTTCAACAAGTCAGGATTTCCCCACAATTGCCGGGATCGCATCGGGAAGCAATTCCCACGCCTCTCTATATTTCCTGGGGCAGTACCCACCGCCTATTAGACCTCTTGCAAAAAAAGGATTGATCCCCCTTTCCCCCCCTGATTATTCCCCTCCCGTCCCCCTTCCCAAGAGGGAAGCCAGAGGAATAAATGTTTAATTCCACCGGGGGCTTTAAAGAATAGACCTCTTTCAAAATTCTTTAAAGCCCCCCTTCTTAAGGGGGGTTGGGG
>CAYUEH010000100.1:0-10400 GCA_964442465.1 uncultured Laspinema sp.
GGAACACCCCTGAAGGGGTGACTACGAAAAGTGTGTAGTGAGTCCTTCAGGGGTCAGAGGTGACAAAGTGGCTACAATTCTTGGAAAATTTGAGATCCGGCAGCTTACCAACTTAACCGATCTCAGGCGTCAAACAGATAACAGATCATCCCCCCCCAACCATCGCGTCTTCATCCTCCCGGGATACAATCGGAGCAACGACCGTCGCCGGGAGCCACAGGGTAAATTGGGAACCCTGACCTAACTCGCTTTCGACCTTAATATCTCCCCCCATCATTTGACAGAATTTCTGGGTAATGGTCAAGCCTAAACCTGTTCCCCCATATTTGCGCGTCGTCGAGGCATCAGCTTGGGTAAAGGGTTTAAACACCTGCTCTAACTGTTCCCGAGTCATGCCAATCCCGGTATCTTTGACGCGGAAGAAAATCCACTCTTGACCTGCGACTTCATAAGGGGAACGGGCTGTTAGAGAGGAATCTTCCCCTTTTAAGGGTTTTTCGCGGGTGCGCCTCACCCGCAGTTCAATCTTGCCTTGTTTCGTAAATTTAGCCGCATTGCTCATTAAATTGAGGAGCATTTGCCGCACCTTGGTAATATCAGCATGAAAAGGGCCGATATCTTCCGGGCATTCAATCACCAACTGATTGCCATTTTTATCAATCAGGGGTTGAATAGTCGTCACCACTTCCCAAATTAGGGTATCAATGGCAAAGGTTTCTAATTCCAAACTCATCCGACCGGCTTCAATCTTGGAGAGGTCGAGAATATCACTAATTAATGAGAGTAACTGTTTTCCGGCCCCGTGAATTTTTTGCAGGTCGGGGATGAAATCAGATTGACCCAAATCTTCCGCATCTTCCTGGAGAATTTCGCTGTAGCCGATGATGGCATTGAGGGGGGTTCGCAGTTCGTGACTCATATTGGCGAGAAAGGCGCTTTTAGCCAGGTTAGCTGCCTCTGCCGCTTCTTTCGCCTTGCGGAATTCGTCGGCGCGTTTGCGTTCGGTGTTGTCACTGACCATTGTCAGCAAACAGGGTTCTCCCTCCAGATCAATGGGTTCAATGGACAGCAACGCATCGCGAATTTCTCCAGATTGGGTGCGAAACTGGAGTTCCAGGTCGCGGATTGAGCCAAATTGCTCTAATTTACTAAGCACTTGGTTGAGATAATCTCCTTGATGGACCCAGACATCGAGTTCTTCCCAGGTTTTGCCGATCGCCTCTGCCGGAGAATAACCCAACAGGTGCAAAAAGGTGTGATTGACATCCACAAACCGGCCTTCAGCCCGGGTACTGATGCTGATCCCCAGGGGGCTGGCTTGAAAGGCTTTCGAGAATCGTTCCTCACTGGCGCGTAAGGCGGCTTCGGCCCGAATCCGAGGGGTGATATCTTGAACCGTAGCGGTAATCCGAAACGGACTAATTTCGCACTGTTCATGAACGATGCGATCTTCCCCATCCCGGCGCACCAGTCGATATTCCAAGGAGTAGGGTTGCTCCTGAGTGATGGCTTTTTTAAAGGCTTTGCGGACTTCGGTGCGATCGCTCGGATGCACATATTTCAGAAATTGTTCGTGACTCGGCGCAAAGCTGTGGGGGTCTTCTCCCAGAATCCGATAAATTTCATCGGACCAATGGAGTGCTTGGCGATCGCGGTCTAAATCCCAGTTACCCACCTGAGCGATCCGTTGAGCATTATTCAGTCGTTCCTCTCCTTGGCGCAGCAACTCTTCCGCTTGTCGCCTTCTCGCCATGACTGCGGCAAAAATTAGGGCTGTCCCTGCCACCACTCCCATGAAGATTTGCAGAGAGAAAATGGCTTGTTCAACATTACTGGCGTGTTTGAGAAAGGGTCCACTTTCTCGGGCGACTCCCCAAATTGCCATACTCGCCACTAACAGATTCGCCAAAACCGTCCCGCGCAATTCAAAGCGCAGGGCCACCCACATCACCACAGGAAAGGGTAAATATTCTAGGGGATAGTCGGCGATATAAACCCGGGTTCGCGAACAAAATACCACCCAACTGATGGTGAGGAGCAAGATGGAGAGAAAGATGATTTCTAAGATTTTGACAACTAAGACCCACCCTCTAGATTGGATATCACTCTTGCGGAATCGCCTCCAGGTCAAGAGGATTGGGGCGATTAACAACACTCCCATTGCATCTTCTAACCACCACATTTCCCACTGGGTTGCCGCGTCGGTCCAGGTTTGCCGTCCAGCGAGGGTGAGGATTACGACCGACACGGTGGGGTTAATTATGGTCGAGAGGATTGCGCCGATGCCGATGAATGACCCGACATCCCGCAGCCGTTCCAAGGCTGGATCAAACTCAAACTTTTGCAGGAGGCGCGTCCCTACTATGGCTTGAACCACGCAGGCGATCGCCCCAACCCCCGCTACCCAGTAGGGTACTCCCTGGGATTGTGCATATAAAAACGCCCCCACTGCCACCCCGGGCCAAACTTTCACCCCATATAACACCAGTCCAGCCAAGGCCACTCCAGCCGGTGGCCCAAACGGTAACAGATTTTGATCCAATCCTGGAATCCATATCGCTAACACAGCCGCGAGCAAGTAACTTGCAGCTAGTATGCCTATCGGGGTGAAGTATTGCCAGAACCTTCCCTGGGTCGGAATCATAAGTTTTCGATTCAAGGGGTGAGTGGAAAGCTGAAAACACAAACGCTAACTGACGAGAACTAGCGATGAAAGCCGCCAGACATGGAGTGGGCGGATAGAAAGTGCATCGCCGGGTTTAAACCGCCCCCTTCAAGGTTATGATAGCCGATTTGGGTAATAGAATTTAGATCATTCTATGGCGCCTCTTGCAGGAATCTGACCCGAGAATTGATCCGGGGGAGCATCTGGCTCCGGATCAGCAGTAGGGAGCTTTCCGGCTCCCACTCTGGTGTTGAATTGTTCAATTGATTTAGACTCGCCAGATTCAGGCTAACCAACCTGTATTTTCCTTGACACAAATTTTCCACCCTTCTCGACTTCGGATCAATCCTCGATGTGACTGACTCATTCTGCCCCTTACTCTCTGGCTTGAATAGGGTCCCGATCCGGGTTCTCCTGTGGTCCATGCCAACCTGTATGCTAATCTGCCATCACCTCGTTACTTTGGAAACTCTGTCTTTTTAAGGGATGTAGGGTTCATCGTTAACCGGCGATCGGTCAAAATTTTGCCTTAATTTCTCCCTTAAAATTAAATTTTAAAAATTTCACCCCTTCTCAAATTCAACCGCTTATCTCTACTCTGGAAATTGATCTGACTTCAAGGGGAACTGACCATCCTCGGTGATAGTTTTGCGGCGAAGGTACTCCCGGGGATCATTGGATGCAAATCACGCAATGGACCGATCGATATCACCGGATGATCGGGGATGCGATCGCAGTCAAATCCTTAAAAACGGGTCATATTAGAATAGATAATCCCAAATTTAACATATTCAATTATGAATACTCACTCCTTAATTCCTCCCTGCAATCTTTCCGAATTATTCTTTCAAATTTATTGGTCAGGACGACTCACCCAGGAACACCGACAATATCTCAGAGCGACCCTCTTACAAGAGAGTCTCAGCGAAGAAGAACAAAGCTCCATTAATCGTCTGATCTACGCGGTCCGGCGAGGATGGTTAAAATTAACGGATTAAATGGCCTTGACCGATTTCCGGGTTTTCTGTTTCTGCGTTTTTCATGGCATCCCCTCGGCTTGAAAACCGGATCGGGACTTACACCTAAACCCCGGATGCTGTAGGGTGGATTCGCTTAAACAAGCCTACCTTTAGGGTTTAATCTAAAATAATAGGTAAGTCCTGAAGATATAAAATCTCAATCGAAAAGGTCCGGTTTTGGTCACAGGTGATCTTCAAGAAACCCATTGGATAACCTGTACGGGACTGACGCTTTAAGGCACTACATCGGTTACCACATCGCCCCCTGTCACCACAATAGTTTGGTCCTGAAGTTTGCCCACTGCCTTGGGTCCAGTGACTGTAAATGGGGGGTCCGCTTGGCGATAAAAGACATTGCCTTCGGCTTGGAACTCTTCAGTGGGAATCACCCAAGTCATGCGATCGGCTTTGAAGTCTGATGAGGGGACCTGGCGGACCCCGGTGACATTCCCGAATAAAGAGATGATGGAAGATTCCAGTTCCAGGGTGCCGCGATCGCCCATTAAGGTCAAGGTTTGGTTCGGATGGACGATGGTGACCCGACGTTCACTGGTGACCCTTTGAGCGTCAATATTCCACCGCATCAAGTCGCTGTTGATGGTGAGAGGGGGTTCACTCAGGGTAATCTGAACTTGTTGTTCCAGGGTCAGGACATTGGTTTCCAGGTTCAGTTCACCGCGATCGCCAACAGCTTTGTCACTGGCGGGACAATCTTGGGGATTTTCACACAGATAACGGTCAATTTCCACCGGGCGATCGCTGATGATTTGGTCCGTATCCATCTGCCATACCACCGCCTCAGAACGCATCTGTAAGGCGGGATTTTTTTGAGTTGTGGCAACGACATTCCCCTCCAGTTCCATACGCTGGGCTTGGCTTTTTAGACGGGCTTCATTCGCGGTAATTTCCAGGTCTGGATGGGTGCCGTTGACGTTATTCCGAACAGTCAGCAAATCTTCTGCGGGTAACCATTCTAATTCCTGAGCACGGATGACGGCTTGATTTTGGATCTCGGTGGCCACAATATCGTCCTGGAGGACAATTTTCGAGCCGTCCCCATGCACCTCGCCCCTTTTGGACTGGATCTGATAAACCAGTTGCCCTTGCTGGAATAGTTCTCCGGTTGGTGTCTCTAAATAGGTAATTTTCTGTTCATCATTATACCGAGCCCAGGGCGATCGCACCTTCCAAACGATTTCCCCCTCAGCATTGGCCTGTTCCAGGGTGACATCGTTAAATGTTAATGCTTGCTCCTGCCCTTCTTCTGGCTCGGTGACCACTGGAGTATCGCCCTTTTGAAAAAAGGCACAACTGGGTAAACCCAGTCCCAGTAAGGCGGATAAAAGCAAAAGGAAAAAACCAGAATTTTTCACTTTTAAATAGGTAATGTTGATGTCTGAATCCCCAAGGATTTAGCGGTCTTCCACATCATCCATCATGCCAATACTGGAAAGGGGGCGGTAGGTATAGTTCGGTTGTCTTGGGGTTTTTTGGATATCTTCTTTGATGGATTCGAGGTCAATATAGCGATCGGCGACGTTAATTAAACTATCGCTGGTCATGGAACGGAGGCTCACGACTTCCACTCTCACCCCGCGATAGCTGACCGCATCGACGGAATAAGCGAGGTCTCCATCTCCACTGACTAACACGGCAGTGTCATAAGACCCGACTAATGCCATCATATCCACGGCGATTTCTACATCCAGATTGGCTTTTTTAGAGCCATCAGGAAGCTGAACTAAATCTTTCGAGATCACCCGATACCCATTGCGACGCATCCATAATAAAAATCCCTGTTGTTTTTCATTGGTGCGATCGACCCCGGTATAGAAAAAAGAACGCAGCAGTCGGGAACCGGCTGTTAAGCGACACAGCAGCTTGGTATAGTCGATTTCGATTCCCAACTGCAAAGCGGCATAAAACAAATTGGAGCCATCAATAAAAATGGCAACTCGACCGCGATTTTCTAAAACCTGTTCGGGGGTAAATATGTTGTTGTTTTCTGGATGATGATGCAACATGGTTGTTATTCCTCGGTTTTTTTTATCGGAAAATTGATTTTTCATATGATCTATGATAGAGGGAATCGCCCGGTTGTCACATGAATTAGGTGAACATCAGGCCATTAATGATAGACCGGAACGGTGCCCTAACGCCCCGATCATCCTTGCTGTGGCAATGGGGTGGGGACCCCTCTGTAACCCCACCCCCGATCCTCGATAATTTTACTCGCTCTTTTTGGGTGAACATTGGCGATCGCCCAAGTTATGAAGACGCCTGATTGCTCAACTCCAGGCGAGCAAAGACGGGTTTAGCTTCTCCCAGGACGCGATCGCTGCTGAGAATCCCCCAACTCGAATGAGTCGGAAAGTTCAGCGCACTCGCGATCGCGGTTTGGTCATTAAAATCAATCGAATACCCCAGTTGCTGATAAATCGCAGTGCTGATATTCGGAATGATCGCAGAGAGTAAGTACGCCGAGAGTCTCACGGATTCTAAAACAGCATAGAGCACTTCCTCAACGGCTTGCTGTTCCCCCTGCTTATAGAGTTTCCAGGGTGCTTGTTCGTCGATGTACTTGTTACACCCTCGCACCAAGGACAGAATCTCTTCACATCCTTGGCTAAATTGCAGGCCATCATAAGCACGGGTGACGCGATCGCCTAAAGTTACCCCCACTGCTTTTAACCCATTATTATCGCCAATTTCCTCGGGATTCACCTTCGGCACCTGACCTTGACAATATTTTTTAACCATGCCCAGGGTCCTATTCAATAAATTCCCCAAGTCGTTGGCGAGATCGGCATTGAGACTATTAATAAATCGAGTTTCGTTAAAATCCCCATCCCGTCCAAATTCAATCTCTTTCATAAAGTAGTAACGCAGGGCATCGGATCCGTACCGTTCCACTAAATCCAATGGATCGATAATATTACCCAAAGTTTTGCTCATTTTCTGACCGTCTTTCGTTAAGAACCCATGTCCAAACACTCCCCCGGAAACGGGCACTCCTGCGGACATGAGCATGGCAGGCCAATACACGGCATGAAAGCGCAAAATATCTTTACCAATCAAGTGCAGATTAATCGGCGCCCATTTCGATAAGGCATTCTCCAGGGTGGGTTCTTGATCCGGGTCTAGCAGGGCCGTCACATATCCCAATAGAGCATCAAACCACACATAGAGGGTCTGTTTTGGATCCACCGGCACCGGGAACCCCCAAGGAACATTGACCCGAGAAATGGAGAAATCTTGCAGTCCTTGTTGGACAAAGCTCAAAACTTCGTTGCGTCGAATTTCGGGCCGAATAAAATCAGGCCGATCTTGATAAAGGGCCTCTAGTTGGGGTTGGTATTTGGAAAGACGAAAAAAGTAATTCTGCTCATCCCGCCATTCCACTTCCCGGTTGGGATGCATCGGACAGCGATTATCTTCTAACAACTCCCGTTTGTCTTTAAATTCTTCGCAAGCCACACAGTACCAACCCGTTTGCTGGCTTAAATAAATGTCATCATTGTCCCAGACGCGCTGGAAAAATTCCTTGACGATCGCTCCATGACGGGGGTTGGTGGTCCGGCTAAACCTGTCGTAGGCAATGTTCAGTTTTTGCCATAATTGGTCAAATCCTGCGGCAATTGTATCGCAGTGTTCTTGGGGCGATCTCCCCGATGCTTCTGCGGTCCTCTCTATTTTTTGCCCATGTTCATCGGTTCCGGTAATCAGTAGGACTGATTTCCCCCGCAGTCGCTCAAACCTCGCCACAACATCGGCAGCAATCGTGGTATAGGCGCTGCCAATGTGAGGCAAATCGTTCACATAGTAAAGCGGTGTTGTAATAGCAAATGTGTTTTTACTGGTCTTGGTAGAGTTCATGGATTCGGTTAAAAACGACCCCCATTCTTTTAGTTCGATGGTAACATGAGGGACGTCAAACTTCCATTCTACTCGACATTTCCCAAAATTTTTACCCCGATTCCTGGGTTTTCCAGGGAGGTATGCCTCTAAGATATAAAGATTTTATAAAAATTGTTTACGTTTATTGCTGAGATTTTTTAAGATTTTCTATAGATTATTCAGGAAGGACACCCCGACCGAGGACGATTCGGGAATAGGTTGTCCGGCAATCTGTGGTTTTGAACGGCCCCGGTCTGTGTCCTTTTTTTATCAAAAAAGTAGAAAGATTGATCCCGCAAACCCCTAGGGTGCTGCCTTCTTTCAGCCCAGTTTTAGAACACCGGACCCCACTGGCTTGATCCCCGGGTAATCACACCCTTGTGCCGTCGCACCCCGTTGATTCAGGGGGGAATTTTCCAGGGCATCCTGACCTCAAAACCTGAAAGATTTGTTTCCCCTCCACCCTGACACAGCAGGTTCCTTCAGAACCCAGAATGACTGGTTGGGGCTGAGAATTCTGGCGGTCTGGAACCCAATCAAACTGATTTTTACTTTATAATTGTTTACAAAACCTCTTATCAAAGGTCAAGCTGCCGGGAAGTTCTAAAATTTCCCCAGGCTGTTAATCGATCGCGCCTGTAAAAATGCCCTTACAAGATAGGCCACTGCAAATTTCCCACGGGTTTCTCTCCGCCTTTGGCACCCGCACCTTTCTCTACTACCGGGATCGCATTCCCTCGGAAGGTGCCGCCCTGATCGTGAGCAATCATCGCAGCTTTATGGATGCCCCCTTACTGATGGCCGGAACAGGACGCTCGATCCACTTTGCCTGCCATCATTATATGGGCCAAGTCCCCCTGTTACGAGAATTTGTCACCGAGTTGGGCTGCTTGGTCTTAGAGTCATACGGCCCACAACAGCATCGCTTTTTTCGTCAAGGCAGCAAGCTGCTACAACAACAAGCGGCGATCGGGGTCTTTCCCGAAGGCGCAACCCCAATGATCCGCTTAACCCCACCGTCAGAAGTTGGGGAGTTTCATCGGGGGTTCGCCCATTTAGCTCTGAGTGCCAAGGTGTCGGAACTGGCGATCGTGCCGGTGGCGATCGCCTCGATGGAAGAACAAGTCCTTTCCGGTCTCCCCATTCGGATGTTGAGTCTCTTTGACCCCATCGAACCTCATTTCCAACAAGACGGATTCCACCCCCTGGTAATTTATCGTCGCGTTAATCTCCTCGTCGGTCGCCCCTATTGGATTACTCAGGCGCAAAAACAGGGCTATCCCGGTAAATCGGGAAAACGGTTGGTGAATGAAATTACCGATCGCTCAAGGGAAGAAATTGCGGGTTTACTCCGCCAAGGCTGTTATTAAACGGGGTTGAAATTAAACAAATTTAGGGAAGAAAGATATGGGTTCACTAATACACAATTTTAACGAGCGGTTTCAGTTTTCAACCCCCTCGACTCTCCAACCTGACTTACCGTTGTTGGTTTATTTACCGGGCATGGATGGGACCGGGGAACTCCTGCGATCGCAACTTAATAAAGGTCTCTCTAACGCCTTTAATGTCCAATGTCTCGCCATGCCTGCCCATGATTTATCCTCTTGGGACCAATTAACCGAAAAAGTCGTGGGTTTATTGCGCGCTCAATTTCGGCGCAGTCGCCCCGATATGATTTATCTCTGTGGCGAGTCCTTTGGCGGTTGCTTGGCCCTGAAAATTGCCCTCCATGCCCCAGAACTGTTCGATCGCCTCATATTAGTCAATCCCGCCTCTTGTTTTATGAGCCGCCCTTGGCTCCATTTTGGCTCCCACTTGACCGGATGGTTACCCCCCCCAGTCTACGCCTTATCGGTCATGGGTTTATTACCCTTTTTAGCCGCCCTCGGTCGCATCGCCCGTTCAGAACGCAATGCTTTGTTAGCAGCGATGCAGTCTGTTCCCCAGCCGACTAGCACTTGGCGGGTCAATTTACTCCGAGAGTTTGAAATGAACTCTCATGAGTTAAGTCGCATCCGTCAACCTGTCTTGGCGATCGCCAGTACCGGCGATCGGCTACTACCCTCCCCTGCCGAAGCGACCCGCTTGACCTATTCCATTCCCAACGCCAAACAAGTCTTATTACCCGATAGCGGTCATGCTTGTTTACTCGAAACTGAGGTCAATCTTTACAAACTCCTCAAAGACCATGATTTTTTAACCCATCCCAAACCCATCAGTGCCGTCGCCTGAAATCTGCATCGGCCTCTTGACTTCAACCCTCAAACTATGTTATTCTGATTAATCTGGGTCACTAGCTCAATGGTAGAGCATCGGACTCTTAATCCGTTGGTTCGGGGTTCGAGCCCCCGGTGACCCATTTTTAATCGCCCGATTCACCCTGAGAGTCTCCAAACCTGAAACGGTTCAATGATTTTGATAATTCAAGCCAAATGTAGAGGCGAGCAAGCGAATCGCCTCTACATTTGGCATTTAACTTTAAAGATGGCGTAAGTCCTAACCGGCACCCTCAAGGCTATCGGGTTTTTCAGGAATTTTTCGGTTTTACTTCCCGCAATTTGACCTCAATCGGTCAAAATTTGCCCCAACAACCGGCAGGGTTTAACTGAACTAAACACAGAAAAATTTTAAAAGGCAGGGTTGGAGTAAAACTGGACAAATGAAATGTTATTAAATACCCCCTTGACCTCCATCGGGAAGAGATTAATCAATAACTTCCAACCATCCCCGCTTAATCGCGTGAGATAGGCGATGGAGGGCCGCCCGGTCTTCTTCATTCAGTCGTGATACTAATCCAACATTAATGAGTTGGGTGTGTT
>CAYUEH010000100.1:10500-12285 GCA_964442465.1 uncultured Laspinema sp.
CGGTCTTCTTCATTCAGTCGTGATACTAATCCAACATTAATGAGTTGGGTGTGTTCATACCGGGTAATGTAACCGGCTTTCCAGGCTTGAAAAAATACGTCTGAAATTCTGGATTGATAAAGCATAGCGTGAACTGGTATCACGACCAATATAAAAGTGATACTCTAAGTATCAACTAAAACTAGGGAATATCCAGTGATCTACAGAAAAATAGACTGTGATATTCATCGGGATTTTTCGTGATTTGTATCACAGCTTAACTCCCCCTGTCGATGGCAAAAGAGGTGCGATCGCCGCCACCTCTTTTGATTCTAAACTTCACCAATTTAGTGCATGATTAATCATCCCGAATCAAAGACAGAAGCGTTGATCCCCGACTCATCGAGACTGAATCGTGAGGACTTGGGGTGGGGTAGCATCCGGGGGATAAATCAAATCCACCTCCACCAGGCGGCGACTGCCCGGTGGCATTTCCAAGGTCACCAACGCTTCCCCAATTTGTCCCCGACGCTGCACCAAATGCCAATAGCGCGTGGTTGGCACTCCCAAATCATTGGTATAGCGAACCCGCACTGTTCCTCGGAAAAATACCTGGGGTCCTGGGGGTTCTAAAAACCGTAACCCGGGTTGCGTTAAAGTCTCTTCTTTCAACGCCGTCTGTAAACTCACCGTCACGCTTTCTGTCGCCTTGGTCTCATTAATCAGAGGTAACCGTAAACGGTATTCTAGGGCATAGTTCCCATGAGCAGAATAGGCCGTATCTGGGTAACGGACCAACATGGGCGCACTTTGCGACTGATCCGTTCCCAATCGTCCTCCGGGTAAGGTGCCGATCGCGTAGGAAAAGCTTTCTCCCGACCAAGGAATACTCAACCCTTGAATATCCGGGCGATCGACCAATTGGCCCATCCAAGTAGACCCCTGGGAGACCCCGGCAACTCGACCGTAGATTCTTTGGCCCTCGCTTTGGTCTGGGGGAGTGGGAGTGCGATCGCGTGGCGTTGCCACATCTGCGGTTTCTAAAAGCTGTTGCCATTCCTCCAGAGTCGGCGATCGCTCATTCCCATTAGCATCCTGCTTCGCATACATCGCCAAACTCGCCACATAGACTCGCCCACTACTGGACAACCGCATTAAGGTCGAACGACCATTCAGAGGCGGTTCTAAGGTGCGGACTGGAATCGGCAGATTCTTTAACATTTGACTCGACTGGGGCGGAATTACCAGTTGCGCGGGCCAGATATCTTGGCGCTGTCCCCGCAAGATTTCATTAGTCACACGCCCCCCAGGTCCTGCGAAAACCTCTCCCCGAGGATTGGCGACAACGGGTGGCAATTGCACAAATGGCGCATCGGGTTGGGAGAGATAACTTGCTCCCTGGAGGATATTTAGGGTAACAGGTTCATTGGTGGGATTATGGACAAGAATTCCCACATACATGGGGGTTAAATCATCGAGTTGTCGATCGCCAAAGACATGATGAGCAAAGATGTCAAAGCGACCTTGAAAGGGAAAGTTGAGATGGGCCGAGGGAAATGCCTTGCGATCGGGGGGAAAGGTGGAGAGTAAAATGCCTTCGCTGCCGATTTTTTCGGGACTGTTGCTATTAAACATCGGCACATTATCCAGGCCGCCCGGTAAGGGGCGAACTTCTTGGGGTTGGACAATTTCCTGGGGTTCCGGTGCCGGTTGAGCTTGAGCAATCAGCAGAGTTGACAAGAGGGCGAGGATATGCATGGGGTGAAATATTAGGGGGGATGCGATCGGTTTTCTATTGTAGGGGAG
>CAYUEH010000101.1:0-12260 GCA_964442465.1 uncultured Laspinema sp.
CTCGAATGGAGGAGCTATTCTTGGACGCTCAGTTCGGCGCTGAGTGACCGATCTCTTCAAATGAAGGGTCCTCTTTTTTTATCGCTAATAGGACCACTTGGTTTGGATTCGGGGGCCAGTTGGGGAAAGCTGTTCAGTCCGGCGCTAGGTCTTGGTAGTGGTTGACCGATCGCCTCACAGGAAGGAGGCATCTTCTTCATCGAAAATAGGACCACTCCATTTTTAAGTTGGGGGCCTGTTGTTCTCGGGATTCAGGCGGGCGATCGACTTGGTAAGACCGATCTCCCTAAAAAATAGAGCATCCTTCTCCTTGGAAAATCGGGCCACCTTTGGGGGCCTGTTGTACTTAGGGTTCAGGCGGGCGATCGGGTCGGTACTAACTGACCGATCGCCTCAAAGAAATGAACCATATCTTTTCCCTGGAAGATAGGACCACTTGGGGTGAGTTTGGGGGCCAGTTGTAGTTGTGATTCTCTCAGTCGGTAGGTCTCGGTAGCAGTTGACCTGATCGCCTCAAACGACTAAACCCTTTTTTGCAAGAACCAAAAAGGGTTGCCTGCCTTCTGTGAGGCGATCATTCGGTGGCTGAGTGATCGCCCCGGAGGAAGAGGCCATCCTTGAGTGCTGAGTTTATTAGGGGCTGACAAATCGGCCCGAAGGAATGAGCCATTTTTCCACTCAGTTCGTTGCTGAGTGACTGGTAAGCGCAGCTATGCCTTGCAATCGCCTCAAAGTAAGGGGCCAACTTTTGCATCACCAAATTAGGACCCCTTTTGGGTTTGGGGACAGTTAGAGAAAGTGATTCACTCAGGCGCTCGGTTTGCAGGCAGTTGAGCGATCGCCTCAGACGACGGGGCCACTCCTTTCCAGTTTGGCATGGGCTAACCGATCACCGCAAACGACGGGGCCATTTTTTTGCTTCAGTTCGATGCTGGTTGATTGATCACCTCAGCGGCAGGTTTTGGTGGCCGTTGACCGATCGCCTCAAATGAAAGGGCCATTTTATCCTTAGAAAATAGCGCCCCGTTGTTGCGTTGAGGGCCAGTTGTCGTTGTGATTCTTTCAGTCGGTAAGTCTTGGTCGCAGTAGACCGATCGCCCCGAACATAAAAGGCGATTTTCAAAAAATTTGGGGTCTCGATTTTCTTCACTATAACTGGAGTTTTTCGAGTGGGTATGTGTTCGTTTCCCGGTTTACATTTCCCCTTAAAAATATTTGGCAATTTTTTTAATTTCCTCAGCCTGGAATTGGGCCAGCAACGCCAGAAGTGCCGTGAATGGGCAAGGAGTGTTTGCAAAAGTCAACCCCGGACCCCATTTATCAATGCGCGCTTCTGAGATGGTTTGGCCTGTAAATTTAGTCAAAACAGACGACAAAAACCGGAGACACCGGGAACGACGGCCAGACCTGGCATTGAGTTTGTCACCGGCATGACGCAATGGTAAAAATCGGTCACAAAATTCTTCAGGACTCATGGTTATCACGATGGGTTGGGTTGGCTGTTGAGTAGATTGATTGCTGCGGTTAGATACTGCGTACATAGAAAAATCTCCTGATTTGATTGAAAGGATTAATGGGCATTTATTGGGGGAGCTTAGGATTAATAGCACCTCCATACCTCACCTAAAAACCCTTGATAGGCCCTGGGTGTGAAGCAATTATTATCTGCGTTCTATCTCAAGTGAGAACTTGTGAAAGGTCAAGGCTGTTTCAAAAGCGTTGCATTTGACCCAAGGGTGACAATTCCCAACCAATTTTTTCTTTGAGTTCTTGATTTTCCTGTTGAACTTGGTTTAGTTGTTTTTTGGCGTCGTACAACCGGGCGTTGAGTTCGCTAACTTGTTGCTGCCACTGCAACACCTGCGGATTTTTTTGCGGGTCTTTATACCGGGCAATTGTCTCCGTCGCTTGTGCTAAAGAATGTTGCAACTCCTCAATCTGCAACTCTTTTTCTTCCGCCAGGGAACGGACTTGCTGTTGGGCTTTTTCTACAGGAACAAAAGTGTCCATCGGCGGTAGGAAGACTTGAACTGGCTCCATCTGTTCGCCGTAGCAAATAATTCTCGTTTTTTCGCCAGAAAGCTGCACCTGGAAGCGGTTTAAGGTATCGCTCTCCTCTGGCAATTTGACAATCTGACCGAGGCAATCGCAATATTTGCGATTGTCATGATTGACAATCCGAACGTATGACCCCACTGTGAGGGGCTTTGGTGTGGGTTTCTGTTGTTCCAGAGAACGATGGGCCTCAGCCAATTGAATTTCTAATGCCATGACCTTGGCGCTCAACTGCGAGTTGTCCGCATATTTCATGCTGCCTTCTTTGGCAGCCATCTCTGAAACTAATGCTTCATAGCGCTGCTGCATCTGCTCAAGCTGAATTAGCAGTTGTTGGTTTTGCTCTTTCAACTGCTTTAAGAGTTCATCCGACTGGGTGGCTTCGAGGTGTTCAATCTGTTGTTGGAGTAAATGAATCTCCAAATCTTTCTGGGCTTCTTCATGGATTCGTGCCTGCAATTTTAGATTTTCTTGTTCCAGGCGATCGCGCTGCGCTTGCAATCCTTGGATGAGCGCGGCGGCCTTGTCTGCTTCTTTGAGTTGGGCGCTCAAATCACGGACTTGGCGTTCCAGTTCGAGTAGGCGATTGCCTTCGGCATAGCTCTGCTTACCGCTTTGTTGCGGAAGCACCGGCGCGAGTTTCTGCATACTCAAAGCTTTTTGGACATGGCGATGACGGGGAGTAATGTCGCCATCTTCCCCTGCATCTTCCTCTGCCAGGGTCCGAACACAAGACCGAAACTGCTCCGAAGCTGTTTCATCCAGCCCCAACCCGCGTTCTATCCATTGGAGTTGGGCGTCCTCGATGACTTCATCCGGTTCCCCAGCGTTGGCGATGAACGAGGCGATGGCGGGAGCAGCCTTGTTAGTTCTGGGGGCAGATTGCATCAACTTGGCAACGTCCCACTCGGTCAAAGTCTCAATTGCTTCGATGAGATGGTCGGTCAACACCGGCGAGTTGGTGACCTGGGCTAACCGTTGGGCTTCGGCTTGCAAGGTGGCGATTGCCTCCGGCATAGCTCCGCTTACCGCATCCTCATCCGCATCAAATTTGCCTGCGACCAGTTCCCAATCGGCTTCGCTGACGGGTTGCCCTAGACTGATGCTGCTGTTACGGGCTTTACGGATGCTGTTCACCGTCTGTTTTCCGGTTTTAAGCAGCTTGACGAGTAGGTTCTCATCGCCAATTTTCGTGAGTTCCTTGAGTGCACTAACGCTCCAAGATTGCACCGATTTGAGAATGAGTCGTTGGATGCGCCGGTGCTGCGAATCAAACCACTCCGAAATCTGAATCAGGGACCGGGCCATCCAAGTCGAACCGCCAAAGTCGGACGAACGCAGCCAGTCTTCAAACCGCTGCTCTCCTTGACTCAGCCCATGTTCGAGGCAGAGTTCATGCAACAGTCGCCGGAAGCTGCGACCGATTTCTAGGCCGCTAACAAAAGTGTGGTGGACGAAACTGAAGAACTGAGAGAGGGTTGTTTTAGCTTGATGCTGCAGGGCTTCGGAGCCGAGGGTGGCGTAGTCGTACTCAAAGCACAACGAAAGCGGCAATGCCACTGAGTTAGCGCAGGTCATAATGCTATCCTTGGAATGAATATATATGCTTGGGAAGGGATGGTTCCCTTCCTTTTTTCCTTTGGGCGCTCCTGGTGGTGAAGCACCTTTGAGTTCTGAATCAAAGGAGAGTGTCGAAATACTCCGGAAGACTTCCGGTATTATCCGGTAATCAGAATTATAGTTCTGACCCAAACTATCGTCAATCTTTTGCTGTTAATTTTTGTTAAGCCAGTTTGTCCAAAAAGCAACGGTTCTCCCAACTAATCACGTACTGTAGGGGCAATGCGCCCCTGCGGAGTTTGGCCGATAGCCTAGAGGTTGGGGTATCGACGCTTTCGGATTGGGAGTTGAGCAAGTCGATGCCGCGTTCCTGGCGCTTGGAGGAAATTCTAGAGAAGTTGTCCGAGCAGACCTCCATTCCGGCCCACGAAATGCTCGACTATCTGGAGGGACGAATTGACTGGGATACTTTTCTGGCAGGTCGGCTCCCCAATCCCTACTCCGGCGTCACCCACTCTATTGAGCCAATCGTTACTCTGGAACGAGTCGTCGCCTGGATCGAAACTCTTTCTCTTAACGAAGTGCGCCCAATCTTGGATGCAGCCCTAGAGCGTGCTGCTTCTCTTGTGGATTCATCTCGGCCACCGGCAAACACTCCACCATTTTCTCTACAAAATCGTTTCCCAACAAGCCTCAAAACTTCACCTGAAGCAGTTGCAAATGAGCTACTTGCAACAGAAGAACCAGGAACACCCCCGATGAGGCTGGCGCGGTTGGTGGTGGCGTTGGGCGAAATGTTCGGAGAGGAGACGGCGCTGGCGCAACGAATGGGGATAGAAAAGGATGCGTTGCGGCGGTTGAAGGCAGCAGAGAGTGCAACTCTGAGCGATCGCCACCTCCAAGGTCTGTTGAATCTCTTGAGCGTGACAGCGGAGGAACTGGAGGCGTATATCGCTGGGAAATTATCTTTGGGACAGTTAGTGAGGAAGGTGTCGGGGGAAACCAGTTCGGAGGTGGCGTTTGAGCAGGTGGTCGAGCGCTTGCCTCACCTGAAGTTTGCCGATCTGGTGCGGTTGTGGGAAGCCCTGAACCAACGGATTGCAAGAGCGTTCCAGCCATTTCGCAAACCGTTTGAGCGCAAGCGGACGGGTCGAGAGATAGAAGGGAGTGGCCAGAGCGTTCCTGCGATCGCGCTGCAAGATTTGGTGATTGAGGAGATGAGGCATCGGGGGCTGTTGCTGGCTGAAAGCGGCTGGGAGATTTTAGCTTCCGAATCGACCCTTGACGCGCAACGGTTGCGAGAGTTGGCATCGGGGGCGCAACCGAATTATTTGGATATTGTTGCTATTGAAGTCTTGCTGGAATCCACCCGGCAACCGGACGGAGCACCTTGGAGTCAATCGGATTTGGAAGTTTTGGTGGAGCGGGATTTTGGTGGATTAGCCAATTGGGAGCGAGTAGATGACGCCCACGCAGATTCTCATTCCAACAACGGCGATCCCCTCAACTCAAACGCTTGAGCGATCGCTTTTTTGGATCGAGGGTGAAGAAGCACCAACAGAATTAACCAGTGGGTGCGTTTCGGAGCAATTCCCAATCCGCTGAATTGGCGACTGAAATCCTACATGGCTCACTCAAATAATCCCGCACAAGATAGTAATCTTTGTGGTATCGGGCAAAGCTGCCGTCCACTCTGAGAATGTTGTACTCGTATCCGGGAATAAACCCACCGGAATCTGACGAGTTGAGTCGGTCAATCAGTTGTTGGTAATCCGACATACTATCTCGCCACAAATCCATAAAATTCACCCCAATCCACAAGCTCGGTAGGAATAGCACTCCGCGTTCTGCTGTCACTCGGTCGTTTACGTGCAAGCACCGATTACTAATCATTGACGTGATGGTGACGATTTTTCCTTGAGAGCGCCACAATTTTAAGTAGTCGCAAATTTCTTCATAATCCGCTTCAATCAAGTTCGGATGAGATTTTGTCAGTCGGGTAATCATATTTTTGTTAGATAAATGGGAATTTTGAGCGTGGAGGATTCTGGCAAAATTCAAGCGATATGGCGCGTTGCAGTTTTTCCAGTAAATTTTGGCTCCCACCAATCCCTCAATTGTGCCGGATATTGCCAAAGCCTTGAGATGATACCGCCACAACTGCAAAGCTAGTTCGCGATCCCCGCATTCGACAATCAACACAGAACCCTCTTTGTACAAGCTGCATTGACCGAGCAAAATCACCAACCTAGGAGCAAATTTCTGCAACGACTCCATCCATAACCGCATCTGATGCGCTTCTATAATGTTAATGCTTTCTCGGACGAGCGGTAAGTATTGAAAATCCATTGCACCTCCCCGGACTAACCTTGAGGAAAACTGCTCCTCAACTCCATTTTTTTTTGTTATTTTCTATAATAAACCATGACGTGCTTGGGTTCAATTTCAAGGTGGCCGTTGATTTTTTTGTACTGCGGATATTGACTTAAACCGACCAACTCAAATCCCCAAGACTGATACAACCGCACCGCATTCTGTTTGGCTTGCGTCACCCGCAAGACTATCGGGGCATCTTCTGGCAGCCAACAGAGAGTTTCTCGCCACAACGCTGTGGCAATCCCCCGAGCACGATATGCTCGGTGAGTGCCAATGTCAGCTAGATACCACGCCTGGAAGGGGTCTATCCCCAGGCGATCGCCACACAATTTTTCGTCAATGGTGACGGTTTCTCCCCCATCGGTGACGGCGGTTGTCCCATTCAGGTAAGCACGAGGAAATGGTACTGTTGCGGCAAAAGCGATCGCTTTCCCCAAGTCCTTGGCAATCAGAATTTTGCTATCGCTTTCGTAGTGCTGCTGCCACATCCGTTGGATCCGCTCCAACGGCGAATCGTGACAGGAAGGGGATTCGGCAAATACGTCGCGATACACCTCGACCAGTCCTGCCGCAAACGCCGCATCCAAACGTTCGCTCGAATCAAGTCGCTCGATCGCGATCGGGGTAGATTGAAGTTGAGGCATTGTCTGTCCCCAGGGTTAAACCATTTTCTTCAAAGTTTATCGTCTCTGCACGGGCGATTGCGATCGCTATCCCAACTCCGGCGGGTGAATGTGAACGAGATGAAAGTTGTGACCGACCGGGCAGGTGAATTGAGGCGAGTGTTGGGAAACTGCAAAGCGTTGCAGGTTGTTGCCGGTGCTGGGGAAACTGCAAAGTCTTGCAGGTTGTCGCCGGTGATAGTGGGAAGAGAAAGCCAGCTTTTTGCCGTTGGGTCGGGGTGAACACAAGTCGGGGGATTTATAAGGAAAGGATTTTTTAGGGGACTTGTGTTCACCCTCGAAGTGCTTGCTCTGAATGGAGTTCAGCGATTTATTCGGATTTTGTCATTACACTGCCTCAAGCGGGTGAGTGCAGCAAAGTGGTGGGCGGAATGGATCCGTTTTGGTTGGATGCGATCGCCTGCTGGATGCGATCGCATTGTTGCTGATGCGAGTGGTAAGCCGCACGAATCTGGTTGTGGATCCATGAATGAGTTCCGCGATCGCATTTTGGTGGCCGCTCGCGTTACGATCGCTGCGAGTGACAAGCCGCACGAATCTGGTTGTGGATCCGTGACTGTTGGATGCGATCGCGTTTTGGTGGGCGATGGCGTTCCCGTGTAATGGCGATCGCTCTTTCTTGCCTGGATGCGTTGGGTCGGGGTGAGCAGATGTGCAGATGTCGGGTTATTTATAAGGACAAGATTTTTCAGGGGACTTCTGCTCACCCTGAAAATGCTTGCTGTGGCTGGGTTGTGGTGATTTGGGACTCGGCGTTGTTACACTCAGCACTACGGAAAGGTGCGAGCGGGACGGGATGAGATGCGATCAGATTTGACCGGGCTGCGATCGGCATGAACGGATAGCTGCGCTTACCGGGCGATCGCACTGGAGCCTCAACAACCGACTAAATTAGTGGTTGAATATAACATCAAGGGTGTTTATGTAATGACTGCTACTGCGCTGTTAACTATTTTTAGCTAGAGCATTTGTTGAAGTTAACATCAACTTGCGACTTAACTACCCTAGAAATTATTTCATGCAATTTAATACAAATTAATTGCTTACAATTTTTGCAAAATAAGGGTTTTAGAAGATTATCCAGAATTAAGTGCAATGTATCGACATTAAAATTCTACGAATTTAATAAAGTTTTATTACAAAACTCGGAAAAAAGCATAAAAACTAGAGACTACTTCTAGAGATAGAGATAGAATCATAGAAACTATGCTGCTCATATACTTACAGGTCGCAGACCAACTCATCCCGAACGGGTTTGGGAAAGATTTGCACGACCGATTCCAGTCGATTTTCATTGCCATTAACCCAATGCACTCAGAGGCATCAGGCACTATCTTTCGTAGCGTTCAACTTGACGGCTAGAAGGCAGATGGATAACAAGAATACTCAACCGATTTTTTCGTCGTCTGCCTGCAAGACAATTCCGCTTGACCAAATTTCTCCCTCGCAGTTTCAACCCCGGAGCTACTTCGATGGAACGGCAATGGCGGAACTGACTGCCAGCGTTCAACAACATGGAATGCTGCAGCCGATTATCGTGCGACCTATGGGGGAAAACCAGTATGAATTAGTAGCGGGGGAACGCCGGTATAAAGCCGCAACAACCGTTGGAATGACTGAAATCCCGGTGGTAGTGCGGGAAATGAGCGATGCTGAAGTTATGCAGTACGCCTTAATGGAGAACTTACAGCGGGAGGATTTAAACCCCGTTGAGGAAACCGAGGGAATCTTACGACTGCTGGCTCTTAAGCTCAACTGTTCTGGTGATGCAGCTAAGTCTCTGCTGTACCGGATAAAGGACGAAGTATCAGCAAAGGTGGTTGAGGCTGTTGGAGGTGATCAACGTTAGATAGTGTAGAATTGAGTTGTAGAATTTGAGCCATTCGGAAAAGTTTCTGTTTTTTGTCCCTTATGGGTTGACTATCCAGAAAATGTCAGTATAATCAGTAGTTATGCCGAACCCAGTAAGCCCGTTGAGATTGTCTATTTTCATCAGAGATTAGGCAGTCAAAAATGGTTAACTTCGTTGATGAGTCCCGAAGAGTTATTGGCGATCGCGAAGTTAAGAAATTGATAGTCGATCGGGGCATAGCACATCTTTGCACCTGACTTGAAAAGCGATCGGTGATAAGCTAAAATTATTGCAAGCAGGTGAACTAAGCCGTTAGGCTCCGCTCATCAATCGAGGTAAACATGAAGTATCCAGGTCAGCCAAAGTCTCCGCCAAGTTGGTATAGGGACAGAGGTCAATCATATATTGAGAAGGAATTTAGTAAGGAGCTGGACGACTTAGCGAATGCCATTGAAAGTGAGCATTGGTTCGGAGACAAAGAAAAACATGGACGATTTCGTGTTGATTTTATTTTGAAAGATGCTCGACTAATAATTGAATTAGATGGGCATGAATATCACTCAACGAAAGAACAGCTAGAAAAAGATGCAATAAAGCAGCGATACCTTTCACGAGCTGGCTACACAGTTATTAGGTTTACAGGGTGTGAAATAAATCGAAATCCTAGATCATGTGTTGCGGAAGTTCGAGAAATGTATAAAGAGCGAATGCAAAGAGCTCCCGCTAAATACCGTGTAATGTACATCGATTATCCATTCCTCTATCGAGAAACAGCTAAGGCTCTGTCATTTTTTAAAGGGTTACACCCTGACAGAACATTAAAGCCTGTAGATATTGATGAACTCCTTCCTCATGCCATTGAATGGTTACATGAAAAATCTTTTATTACAGCATTTATCTTTCACCCACCTGAAGATGAACATGAAATAAAGCACTTAGATGGTTCTATTAAAGAATATGAAAAAGGAGAGATTAGAATTAATACTGTTTCAGAAGAATTGTATACGCTCGAATTGGGTGAGCATATGGAAAGCTTCTCACACTTGTTTGACGAATTTATTTTAATCGCCGACGATCCTGTTTATATAAAACCACTTCGTGCAGTTCTTCCTGAAGAACTAAGTGATAGAGATCATGGTTTTTATAGCTTTAAATATTTAGCTAACGGTAAATTACTTCGCCATGGTAATGAGTCTACTTCATTTGTTGGAAGTGAGCTTGTTCATGTTCTATGGCAGAGAGTTTGGTACATTATTGGCGCTTCTATGGGCTTAAGTCTGTATGAAATGTAGAGCCTAACAAGTCATTGCAGCAGGACAAATAACAGTTGGCTATTTGCTCGTGCCTCGCTTATTTTAGCCAACAGTTATTTGCCTCTGAATGAGGCGTTATACCAAACCCGAAAAGCCCGTTTAGCTTATCTGTATCAGTTCAAGAATAGGCAAGCAAAAATGGTTCTCTTCGTTGTTCAGTCCCGAAAAGTTATTGGCGATCGCAAAGGTTAAGAATAATTAAGAGATCGTGGCATAACACATCATTGGAGTGGACTTTGTGGTAGTCTTGGGACAAGTTGGGTAGTTTCGGTCTGCCGCTCAACTAGACCGTTAGCCCTTAGTTTATTAAGTGAGGATAATTCGATGAACCAGGGTTTTACCTATAGGGATCATAAAGACATTGACTTACAGGTAACTCTTAAAACAGGAGCAATCTTTCAAGGATTAAGATGTTCTCTACTTCGCATATTTTCTGAACAATATGACACCTGTGATGCCCATGCACTGATCTGCTACTCCTGTATTAACAAATTGGGAGTTAATCATATGAAAAGAGTTGAACCTAATAGCTTTGAGCTTTTCAAAACTCCTGATGGTCGATTATGGAAAGTAGAGAGTTATCAAGAGAATTTTCCCCCAGATGCTCCCGGACTCATTTTTCGGCTTAAAGATTTGGAGACGGATGATGATGATGATAATGATATAGAGCCAAATTTTAATTATTCAAGCTACGGGAATGATCCTTACGAAGGTGTAGATTGGGGCGATCCATCAACATTTAATCAAGCAGCTTGGGACAATGTTCCAGATAGAGATTAGGTAATTCCGGTTGATCGAGTTTTCTGTTCTCTGCACAATCAAGCTTTGCCAGGTCTAACAATCCCAATGCACCGGAACAAAGTCAAGTGATCGGTGAGTTGCAGAGGGTGTCTATGTCCGGTGATTGGGGGCGTTATGCCGAACCCAGTAAATCCGTTGAGATTGTCTATTTTCATCAGAAATTAGGCAGTCAAAAATGGTTGACTTCGTTGATGAGTCCCGAAAAGTTATTGGCGATTTGCTCCGCAACGCAAGCTAACGCAAAGGTTAATAATAATTAAGCGATCGGGGCATAACACATCATTGGAGCGGACAATATCAGAGTAACTTGTGCTTAGTTGGAGGCGATCTCCGCCCGAATTAATCCAACTTGTCGTTCTAAGTTCGTTTCATCCAGCCGTTGCAGGTGAAGGCGGACTGAATCTAAGGAAGATTCCGGTAAAAAATCTGCTATGATTTCCCCAATTTCCAACTTTAAATGACGGGAATTGGGCTGAGTGGTAAATCGAGGAATATCCCCTTGCCATAAGTCTTGAATTTCCGCCGGTATCGCCCGGGCTAAACTGGGAAAATTCGGCACTTCCACCCAGAGTTTATCAAACAGGCGATCGCGGTCTAACGCATCCCGCAACAAATCCGGATGAAATCCCTCCTGCAATAATAATCCATAAGTCCGAGTTGCCCGCAAAACCACCCGGATTTCATCCTCAGCAAACTCATTTAATAGCCCCTCTTTCCCCACCAACTTATCCCGATGTTTGACCAAAACTCGATAAACTTCTGTAAATCCCGTAATAATTGCTGCCGTATAATCTTCCAAATTCACCGAGGCCCCGTTCAGGGTGGGACGATTCAAATCAGGGGGTAACTGAACCGCTTGCCGAGAGATTTTCATTTCATCGGTTCCCACTCCTTGCCAGGTGGGAATGGCATCAGGAGTCATGCGACTGCCTGAGTTCCCTAACCCACTAATATCAATCCCTCCATACCCTTGATTCCCCCACAAATTCATCGGTAAAATCCCCACACTTAACACAGACCGATCCAGTTCTCTTTCCGCTAAAGAATCAGAATTGAACCCCTCCAATTGGCTATACCGGGGGTGGAATAAAGATTCCAAATCTACTAAAATCGGCTGTTCTCCGACCGCGATAATATTATTGCTATAAAAATCCGTAGCTTGCAGGGCATACAATAAAGCTAAATATCCTCCCTGTCTTTCATAAAATCGCTCAATTTGAGCGGCGGTATCACAGGGTTGAGCAGTCACATATTCCACCCAACCATACTCCCCGAAATTGAGAACATTCAAGAGTTGGAAGGGGGGATGATTGCCTCGTTCATTGAGCCAATTCAGTAAATTTTGAAAATGAATATCAATGCTGAGAGAGCGGGGTTTATAAACTAATTTAAACCCGGAACTAAACTCGGCGATCGCCACTGAACGTCCCCCATTATGCGAATCTCCCGCATTAGAATTTAGATGGACTAATACTCCGGGTTCAGACTCGGGACTAAACTGCTGGATAATTCTCGGCCAATCCTGACAAAGGCGTTCAACAAATTCATAACTGACGGTAATCCATCCCAGGGTAAGCTCATCTAATTTGGTATAAATTGTACTTGACAAGGAGAAATTAT
>CAYUEH010000102.1:0-12202 GCA_964442465.1 uncultured Laspinema sp.
GTAGTAACGACTTCAGTCGTTCTCCATGTTTGTAGTAACGACTTCAGTCGTTCTCCAGATTATTCAATTTAATCGATCGCAGTTCCTGGATTCATGAAGTCCAGATATTTAGAGGAGTGCGTTCGCAACAGCCTGTGCGTGGTGCCCAAACCGCTTGGTCGCTATAGTCAAAAGCGACCAAGATGCTCGCACTCCAAAATTGTAGGCGAATAACTGAGGGAAACGCCATAATCTGACAAAAACTAGATAAAGCGGACGGATATACCTTGTGCACCTCCCCAATCTGCGCCAACCCCTAACCAAATCCCTCAATCTGCGCTATCAATAATAAATTCTCCCATCCAGACTTGACATGAATGCTAACGTGATTGAAATCCTCTCCGCAGAAGAACTGCGCCGAACTGTGACCCGTCTGGCGTCCCAGATTGTGGAACGGTCGAATGATTTGTCAGAATTGGTGCTGATCGGCATTTACACCCGAGGGGTTCCCTTCGCGCATCTGTTGGCGAGTCAGATTGAGCTTTTAGAACAGATTCAGGTGCCGGTGGGTGCTTTAGATATTACATTTTATCGCGATGATTTGGATAATATTGGGATGCGAACTCCGGCAAAAACGGAGATGCCGTTTGATTTGACGGGGAAGGAGGTGATGTTGGTGGATGATGTGATTTTCAAGGGTCGCACGATTCGCGCGGCGTTGGATGCGATCGCTGATTATGGCAGACCCTCGCTGATTCGCTTGGCGGTCCTAGTCGATCGCGGTCATCGAGAGGTTCCCATTCATCCGGATTTCATCGGCAAAACTCTCCCCACGGCAAAGGAAGAACAGGTTAAGGTCTTTTTCAATCAGGTAGACGATCGCGATGGGGTGGAACTGATTAAGGTAATTTGAAAGATCAAGGGGGAGGGGATAACGACAGCAAGTCGTTACTACGAACACCGGATAACGACAGCAAGTCGTTACTACAAACTCAGAGGGATAACGACTGAAGTCGTTACTACAAACAGATAATTCCCCCATCTCCCCCATCTCCCCCATCTCCCCCATCTCCCCCATCTCCCGTTGATCAACTTAGCAACTGGGTGGACAGGAACCAGCAACTGATGGTGATACTCAACCAAGTTAAAAAGCACCATCGGGTGAGTAACATCGCTTGGTGAATGCGTTCTGGGGTGATGGGATTGAGGGGGGTATTTAAGAGGGGTTTGGGTTTAGGGATGCCGCGATAGTAATTGATGCCACCGAGTTGGACACCGAGGATAACGGCGTAGGTGCATTCACTCCAACCGGAATTGGGACTGGGGTCTTGGGTGGCATCCCGTTGACAAATCCGCCAAATCTCTGGGAGGCAGTTGCTTAAAAGTCCTAAAGTAATCACCGTTAAGCGACAGGGAAACCAGGTGAGAATGTCTTCGAGTTTGGCGCTACACCATCCTAAATCGGTATAGGGTTCATCCCGGTAACCGACCATGGAATCGAGGGTACTGGCAGCTTTATAGGCGAAGGCTAAGGGTAAGGCCCCAAGATGAAAAATCATGGACCCGGCGATCGCATAAAATAAGGGGGCCATGACGCCATCTACGGCATTTTCGGTCACGGTTTCTAAGACGGCGCGCATCACTTCAGATTCGCTGAGATTGTCTGAATCTCGGCCTACATATAGGCTTAATTTTTGACGCGCGGTTTCTAAATCGGAGGAGTTGAGGGGTTCTAATACGGTTTCAGCAGCGGTTCTTAAACTACGACCCGCGAAACAACTGGCGAGGAGGATACTTTCGATCGCCAATCCCAAAACAGGATGCAAATAATAGGAGCCCTGAATCATTCCCCATCCGATGAATCCCGTGGAGGTGACTACTCCAGTCGCCAAAATTATCCCGGCAATTCGGCGAATAACCGGGTGTTTCCAGTGGTTTAAAACCCATTGGCTATAGTGAGAAATCACCCAACCCATGGCTTGAACTGGATGGGGCCAACCCCAGGGGTCGCCAATCAAAAAATCCAGATAAGCGGCGATCGCCAGAACGCCGAGTGCAAATTCCGTGGGTTGCACGATCGATATCCCTGAACTCAGCGGTGACAACATTAACTCATCTATATTATTAGAGATTCGGTGCGTTTAGCTTCAAGCTGAGTCTAAACACTCATTTCCTGTAGAGTACAGAAAAATCAAACCACCACCGGCTATACCACAAAATTGGTTTCTTCTTCTTGGTATGCTTGCCAACTTCTGGCATCAAAGTACAAATCTTCGAGGGAAATGGTATAGAGAGATTCTTTCAACTTTTGATGTAATTGATGCCAGAGGCGATCGGTTACCCAATCCTCCGCTTGTTCGCTATCCGGAGAGGATCTTGTTAAAGGCTCAATTGTTTCTCCCACCGCTTCTAGAATTTGACCTAGAGAGATTTGTGCTGGATGTCGGGCGAGTTGATACCCTCCGGTGGCACCGCCAAGGGATTTGACTAAACCCGCGCGACGCATTTCGAGCAGTAATTTTTCCAGATCGGGGGCGGGTAAATCCTGGCGATCGGCGATCGCTTTTACAGAAGTTGGGCCAAACTGTAGCTGTAAACTCAAATCGAGCAGCGCCTTCACGCTATAGTGTCCTCGGGTTGTTAGCTTCATCCCTTGAATAGAATCTGATAGTGCATCAAAACTTGGTTATAACGCTTTTCAACCGGAAGAGGGATTTTTATTGAAAATATTGGGCTTCCTTCATTGGATGCTTTCCTTCCAGATCCGCCTCAAATTTTCACAGGTGCAAGGCGATCGCGCCTTCGATGGAGTATCCACCCTGGCTGGCATTGAATCGGCTCTCCCTGAATAGGATCCCTGCCCTTTATCCCCCGTTTGATGGGACAGAACCGACCCAATTTATCCATTCCCCTCACCCTGGGACCCTTGTCCCTCCGGCATTTATAGCCCTTGTCTTCTCTTTCGTCTATATAGTAAAAAAGCGATGGCGTCAAGACTCTAATGAAGGAAGGTTCCCTCCTTTCTCTTCAGTAGAAGCAACCGTTACGCACAAAATCTGCCTCCGGTTAACCCAACCCTTTCTAAATGGATTCTAATTGACATAAGATGACATAAGCCCAATCCAAAAGTCAGTTGCTAACCTGACTGAAACCAGACTCACTCCTTCAAACCTAGCCCTTCAACGGCTCTTGATGCCCCGCTAACTCTCCCCTTACTCCCTCATTCTCTTGGGGAACGCTTCAAGCGATCACTCCGTTAGCACAGTGGCTATTTCCGGCATAACTGACCGATGTTAACCCCTTCTTCAATCAATCGCGCTTCTTTCATCTGCCCGTAAACAACTCGATTCGAGACCATTACCTTCCTTCACCGGAGATCTGCTCGTTTATCATCCCCATCTTTAGGCCACCATTCACTCCTGTGTCCTGTCTATCCTCAGATAGGTTAGGGTCAACTCGACTTGTACCGGGGAGTACCTCTTATCAGACCCACCCTAGCTATCACTCACGTTTGCCGATTCCGGTGAAGCCTTCACGATTCCTGATGCCACAGATTGGGTAAAAATCCAGTGACTATCCAATCTGATTCGTGTAATATAGTTTAATAACCTGACTGCCCGAAAAAAAAGTTCTAATTTTTAGCAACAGTCAGCTAAAATAGAACTCGTTAGACCTATTGTTCATGGCGGTCGTTGTAAGTCAATGAGTAAAAAGAAAAAGATGGAACCCCTAGTTGGTGAAGATCTTCTCCAGAAAGTCAAAGATCTAGAGAACCTCAGCAAAGAAGAAAAAGCCAGAGAGTGCGGCTACTACACCGTTACAAAAAATGGGGTAGAGCGCGTCAATATGATGAAATTCCTCAATGCCCTGATTGATGCTGAGGGGATTGAACTCGATGGCAAGCAAAATGGTCAAGGTCGTGGTGGACGGAGTGCCAGTTATCGGATTAGCGTCCAGTCAAATGGCAACTTACTGATCGGATCGGCTTACACCAAGCAAATGGATCTCAATCCGGGAGATGAATTTGAAATTTCCCTAGGACGCAAACACATTCACCTGCGCCAAATCGATAAAGATTCTGACGACGAATGAGATCCAGACGGCGATTCTGTAACGGCTAATGCCAGTCAGGTCGCCGCAGTTCAACGAGCGATAGAAAGCCGACTCATCGGATAGAGGACAAAGAGGGTTGCTTCTCAACCCTTACCTAGTCTCTTGAGTAATTCTGAAGCTTGCTTGGGAGCGGCGGCAAGTGCCAAAATCCTTGCCGCATCTAGTTCTAAGGATGTCAGACCAGTGCTGTTAATGCCTCCTAAAGTCAAGGGCAAACTAATTCAATACCGTCAGTCCTATCGGTAGCAATCTCAGTAAATTCACGGTTCTAATTTGGCTTTCCGTACCGCCATAACCGCACCCCGGCTTTCCATCCCATCACCTCCAAGGGAAGAAGCCTAGGGGCCCTTGTTGGATTGAAGATTAATCTATCAGTTCCCGGGTCATCCATTGGCCGGGAGATGAACAGGTCTGCGGCTCGATCGCCACTGCAAAAAATCCCGAGTTCGGCGATCGCATCTCATCGTGACCCGCACCACCCTGTCAAGTCGATTCATCAAATTTTAACCCACTTCGTTCCATCGGTCTATCCTTCAATCTCAGGCCAAGGATCCGAGGAAAACCCGATAAATCCCTCAAAAACTATTGGGTTTTCTGAAAAAAACCCAGGAGTTCGGTTCCCAAACAGGAAATCGGCTGGATGAGCATTCTCGCAGGACCGTTAATTCAAATCAGGCGATCGCGAACAAGCCGATTGCATCAGCCGATTCCCTCCCCTGTACCCTCCAGCCGATGCCGGAGTCGGCAACATAAATATTACCCTGACTACCCTGAGAGTCTATTCCCCTATAGGGGGATTTCTTGAGGATTCACCCACCCCTCTCCCTTTCCATCCAGGTTGCCAATCCGAGTAATTGTCGCGATCGCTACCTGACATATATTGATCAGATTCAAGGTAAGGCTTTAGAAAAATTGATGATCTACACCAATGGCACGTTCAAGACCATTGCAAGACGATCCTGATGGGTCACAACCCCCAACAATCTTTCCTCGCCACCGCCACATCAACCGCCACTCTAGCCAAAATTTAGGAACCGTTAATCCCCCTATAACTGCAATTAGAAATCAATAACCCAACCCCAAACAAGACAAATCCCCAGTGATGATCGCACGTTCATGACTTACACAGATTTTGAAAATCCAGCCTAAATGTAGAGGCGATTCGCTTGGATGCCTCTACATTTAAGAGTTAACTTTAAAAATTGTGTCAGTCCTATAGAAGATGAGGTAGAGTCCCCTAAGCGGCCCGATCGCCTTCGGATAACTCCACAGAGAGTGGCGCATTGGACAACAATACATAAGGTGCCAACGCCTCAGAAACAGCCGCCACATTGCCCGCTAAAGAAATCCCCTCGCGATCGAGCAACCCGACAACCCGATGTGGATCATCCGGGTCTACCACAGGTAATTGCCGCAATCCTCGGGCCGCCATGCGGTCCAACGCTTCACTCAGCCACTCATCGGGATAGGCATACAAAACTTCTCGGGTACAAATCTGGGCGATCGCCTGTTCAATCCCAGGGACTATCCCTGAGTCCGATTCTCCCAGGGCGATCGCCCGCTCAATATCCTGTAAACTAATAATTCCCATCAGGCGATCGGTGCAATCAAACACCAAAGCACTGTAAGACCTCCCCTGAATCAAAGCTAACCCCGCCTCCAACACCGACTGAGTATCCTTCAAAATCACCCAAGACTCATGCATCGCCTCCGCCACGGACATTTCTTGTAAAATCTCCAGATTGCGATCGGCAGCCACATTAAACCCCATCTGTTCCGGATTCAACTCCGAATCATTGCGACTCTTTGACCCTTCCACTAACCAAACGGACAAACCCACTGCCGCCATCAAAGGCAGCACAATCCGATAATCCCTTGTTAGCTCAAACAGCAATAAAATAGCCGTCAGGGGTGCTTTAGCCGTTCCCGCCAATACCGCAGCCATTCCCACCATTGCATAAGCCGGAGGGGCGGCGATATGAGGGGCGATCGCCGGTAAATTGGCCGCCAACACTTTCCCATAAGCTGAACCCAAGGAAGCCCCCAAAAACATGGCGGGAGCAAATACCCCACCCACCAACCCACTCCCTTGACAGAACGCCGTTATCCCCAGCTTGACCACCAGCAGGGCGATTAACAACGGCAGGGAAAACTCCACATCCTGAAGCATCGCCTCCACGGTTTCATAGCCAATGCCCAGGATTTGGGGCCATTGCAGCGCCACCAACCCCACCGCCACGCCGCCGATCGCCGGATGAATCGGGCGAGGAATTCGACCCAGCCATCTCACCAGCGCCACCTCCTTGCGAAAGCAGCGACGGGCGAATTGAATGGTCTCCGTAAAGGCGATCGAGACCCCTGCGGCTAATAAACCCAAGCCCAAATACAGGGGGAGTTCCCAGGGAGAACGCACCTCATACATCGGCAGCGTAAAAGCCGGTTGAGAACCCAAGCCAATTTGAGCAATTAACGCCGCCACCACTGCCGCCAATAACACCACACTCACCGCAGAAGTGGCAAACGTAGTCCCCAAAACCACCTCCAAGGCAAAAAACACACCGGCGATCGGAGCATTAAATCCCGCCGCCAACCCGGCTGCTGCACCGGCACCCAAGAGTAAGCGCTGACGTTCTCGCGACACTTGCAGCACTTCCCCCAACAGCATCCCAAAATTCGCCCCAATTTCCACACTGGGACCTTCCGGCCCTAAAGAGGCCCCGGTCCCCAAGGAAACCGACGCCGCTACCATCTTCGTAACAGGTCTCAGGGGTAACAGTTCCCGCAGGCCCTGAGTGGCTGCAATTAACGCCGAAATGCCTGGACCAAAATCGGGCCGATGCCAGCGCATCAACCCCACCACTGATCCTCCCAGGGCCGGAATACAAGCTAGGGTCCAAGGTCCTGCCGGGGAAATGACACCCATGACATCCTCAAGCATCACGGTATGGATGAGGTGAATGAGGTAATGAAAGGTGACGATTCCCATCCCGGTGCTAGTGCCAATGAAGACAGCCAGCAGAAGCACAACCGTTTCTGGGGTCGGCTGCAATCGGTTCAGAAAACTCGTGAGGGAGGATTTGGAAGGGGCAGGAGGGGCTTGCCCAGGACGTAACAGATCGGGGGGAGGGAGGGCTGTCATGGAATCACGATGCGGTGAAAATGTGGAAAATTTTAACTTTTGTTACTATTTTCTCATTTTCCACAGTCCCTGTAGTGCTTTTGACTGTGGTTTTTTGGAACAATAGTCAATTCTCTTTCCCTGCCCTATCAAGGTCCAGTTTGGCAGGGCAATTTTTGCCCCGGTTGAGTGAGCGTTGCTCTGAACCCTGGACAGGGATTCTCGGGGGTCTTGAACAGTAACCCTGTCAAAGTGGTAAATTTAATCCCGAAAAATCGTTGTTTCTTGTAGGGGTTTGGTCACCAAACCCTCCCCAAACCCTCTGATGTAGGGGTTTGGTCACCAAACCCTCTATCCTGGATTCTGAGCGGATTTTAGGAATGCGGACGGATTGCCCAGTCCTTCGGGGCGATCGCAGTCGATATCTCAGGTTTGAGCTTTCATCGATTCTGCAATCTCGTTCATCGCCAATTACCGAAGGTCGAAAGGGAGAAATCAGTCTGGCTATTTTTATAATATCTGATTTTCAAGCTAATTTAATCGCTAAATTTTAGAAAAATCCGGACAATCTCCTCCCAATTGAGTTGGGACTCCGCCGTTAATTAAACTTCACCCTCGACCCCAGTCTGAACTCAACTTGCTATATAATAAAGATCAAGACAATGCAATTCCACGCTCCGGCCCGGGAGACCGGACTCAGCCCAGTCATTGGATAGATGGAACGTCGGGGCGAGAGGGGATCATCACCGGGTCAGATCCAGCCACCCAGGAATCAAACTGGGATTCAACAAGGCACAGCAGGATGGATTCAAAGCGCCTTGTCCAAATTTTTATTAACAAGTGCCAACAGTTCCTGACCTAAAAAAGCTCAAACAGCAAAAGGGGTTTAAGCCGAGCAACTCAAGGGGACACCGATTCAAAACATCAAATATTTACAATTAATCTCAGTCTTTGTCTATCAATCTTGTTACAGTAGAATGAGAGTAGAAATAGGGGAAAGCAAAGCATAGGGATAGCCTAAGACGCCCTCGGGCATCAGGGACCCCCTAGGGTTCAATTCTCATCAGGAACATGGGGCAATTTACCCGTTCCCGTCGGGAGTAATCTCCTCCAGGGGATTAGGGGTTGCTCAAATGGGCCCGGTTTGACCTCCGCTAGAGCAGAGTCCTGGCCTCCTTGGACCCTTGTCAGGAAGAGGGAGGGCAGTATGAGCGTCACGTGAGGGTTGATACGGAATCCGGTTGTCACAGGTCTGCAAAAACCCGCACACTAAAGGGTGGGGCACTCGCAGACGAAGCCCGAGAAGCGCGGGCTCAAGAGAAAATCGACTTGAGACAACCGGATTGGGTATGAGAACCCGTCCAGGGTGAAGGGGTCGGTTGATTGGGGGTCACCCGAGGCAGTCAATCACCCAGCGATTCAAAGACCGCAGCAGCAAGACCCTTCAACCGAAGGCAAATTGCGATCGCCTCGGTACCTCAATCCGGGTTTCCACGGAGTGAAAACTCAATCAAAGAACCCACAGAACCCCACCCAAGTCAATCCTTAGAACCCAAGGAGTTTGAAATTGTTAAATAAGTTTGTGACATTCATCCGAATTGCCACTTTTTCGGGTATAACAGGAGAATGCTGCCCTATATTTCTAAAACCTGGTTAACTTTGAATATAGTTACCTCTATTTTCTCCTTCTTAGAGATTTAGCCGAAACGTACAATCTGACTGATAGACCCCATTGCGACTACAAGCGAAATACACCCATGCAAGAGATGCAAAACCAATTCACAGTTCACTTCTGGGGCGTGCGAGGGAGCATAGCCTGTCCCGGGTCCGAAACCGTTCGGTACGGTGGTAATACACCCTGCATTGAGATGCGAGTGGGTGGTGAGCGCCTAATTTTTGATGGAGGGACGGGCTTAAGGGTTCTAGGACTATCCCTGCTATCACAGATGCCGGTCAAAGCTTCGATGTTCTTCACGCACTCCCACTGGGATCATATCCAGGGGTTTCCTTTTTTTGTACCGGCTTTTATTAAAAACAATCGCTTCCACATTCATGGGGCGATCGCACCGAATGGAGCCACCATCGAGCAACGCCTCAACGATCAAATGTTGCACCCGAATTTTCCGGTGCCGTTGCAGATTATGGGTGCTCAACTGGAATTTCACGATATTAAAATCGGCGAAGTCGTGCAAATTGGAGAGGTCAAGGTTGAAAATGCCCTCCTCAATCATCCCGGAGAGGCAGTCGGCTATCGGGTAAGCTGGCGCGGGTATGTCGCGGCTTACATTACCGATACTGAACATTTTCCCGATCGCCTCGATGAAAATGTCCTGGAGTTAGCCCGCGATGCCGATGTGATGATTTACGATGCCACCTATACCGATGACGAGTACAACTCCCCCACCTCCAGTAAAGTCGGATGGGGACATTCCACCTGGCAGGAAGCGGTCAAAGTTGCCAAAGCCGCCAATGTCAAAAGATTAGTCATTTTCCATCATGACCCCCTGCATAATGATGATTTCTTGGACCGCATGGGAGAGCAAGCGGCTCAACAGTTTCCCAATTCGCTCATGGCAAGGGAGGGACTGTCAATCCAGTTAATTACGCCGGGGGAGCAACCGGCGGTTCCTGAACCGCTGGTTCCTGAACCGCAACAGGCAAAAGCCTCGGTCTAATTGACAAGGCAGGAGATCAACGAAAACGGGTGAGGCTTCAACGCCACTGAGGTAGAGATGGAATTGTCCAGTCGCTGCTGAAGCATCACCCTAGCTGAAGGGCGATCGCCCCTAAAAATTTTCATTCCTCAGCACAATTTTCACGGGAGAAATTTTGGCTAGAGTTTGGGCAGTTTCCATTTATGTGTCAAAATGTAAACTGTGTGGATTACCTCTTCTCTAACAACGGCTCTGACTCCCTCCTCTGTTGCCCTGGGAAATTTTGATGGCATTCATCAGGGACACAGACAGGTCATGCAGCCTATTTTACGCCCGTCCTTGCGCCGTCAGCCGCTTTCTGTCCCTCCTCTGACGGGAGAAAGCTATGGGGAAAATCCCCCCCCCAACCCGGAAGTATCTGTGAACAATGCCCAAGAACTCGGGTTAGAACCCTACCCCACCGTCGTTACCTTTAATCCCCATCCCCAAGAATTTTTTTCCGGGCAACGGCGTAGTTTGTTAACCCCCCTGAGTGAAAAAGTCAAATATTTAGAAGCAATCGGGGTTCAACAGCTCGTTTTACTGCCCTTTGACCAGGATTTAGCCAATATGACCCCAGAAACCTTCGTGGAACAGATTCTGGTAGGACAGCTAAATGCTCAACAGATTAGTGTGGGGCAAGATTTTTGTTTCGGGCGGCAACGCTCAGGCACGGTTACCGAACTCCAGGCGATCGCTGCTCGTCATGGGGTCACTGTTCACCGGGTTCCCTTACAAACCGCCAACGGCGATCGGATTAGCAGTTCGGCCATTCGCGAAGCCCTCCTCCAAGGCCACCTCAAACAAGCCAACTCCATTCTCGGACGCCCCTACAGTCTGATTGGAGAAGTCGTGCAGGGAAAACAGATTGGCCGCACCATTGGATTTCCCACGGCTAATCTGCAACTTCCCCCAGAAAAATTTCTCCCCCGCCACGGCGTCTATGCCGTGCGGGTTTATGGTGCATCCAGCCTCGGTGAACAAGAGGCGGTGATGGGTGCCCTGAATATCGGGACTCGTCCCACCGTCGATGCGATCGCCACCCCCACCGTCGAAGTCCATCTCTTAGACTGGTCCGGGGATTTATATGGGAAAACCTTGACATTGCACCTAGAGCATTTTTTGCGTCCCCAACAAAAATTTGACTCCCTAGACCAACTCAAATCTCAAATCCAAACCGACTGCGACAGCGCCCGAACCCTGTTAAGCGCCCAGGAGTAGTCCTGTTCCATGCCAAATCCGGTACTCCTACAAGTCCCAGATTCCGTATCACCCAATTTAACCGTAAGCTGGTAACAGGGATCTGTTCTGAAGGGCGCGAACATCGAGTCCGAAATAAATCCCGCTTACCAAGATAAATCTGGGTGATATTGAGCGAATTATGAGAGACCGTGTAGAAAAACTAACCCACAACCTCAGTCAAACCATTGTCGGTAAAACCGATGCCATTCGCCTCGTCCTTGTAGCCCTCTTTAGCGGGGGCCATGCCTTGCTCGAAGATGTCCCCGGCGTCGGCAAAACCCTGATTGCCAAATCTCTAGCGCGTTCCATCGCCGGAGACTTTAAACGGATCCAATGTACCCCGGACCTCTTACCCACCGATATCACCGGAACCAATATCTGGAATCCCAATAGCGGCGAGTTTCAATTTCTTCCCGGTCCCGTCTTTACCAATATCCTCCTGGCAGATGAAATCAATCGCGCCACCCCCCGCACTCAGTCTGCCTTGTTGGAGGTGATGGAAGAACAACAAGTCACCGTCGATGGCGTTCCGAGGACTGTTTCCCATCCCTTTTTTGTGATTGCGACTCAAAACCCGATTGAGTATCAAGGCACCTTTCCCTTACCGGAAGCCCAAATGGACCGCTTTACCCTGTCCTTTTCCATCGGGTATCCTAGCGAAGCCGAAGAATTGCAAATGTTGCAGCGCCTAGAACACAAAGGGTCCAACTTCCGGGACTTGCAACCCTGCCTGGAACTTGCTGAAATCCTGGAACTGCAACGCCTTTGTTCTCAGGTGCGGGTCGATCGCTCCTTGCAGCAATATATCGTTAATTTAATCCGCGCTACCCGAGAGTCTGAGGATATTACCCTCGGCGTCAGTCCCCGGGGTGCAGTTGCCTTGCAACGCGCCACCCAAGCACTAGCTTTTCTGGAGGGTCGAGATTATGCAGTTCCCGATGATGTCAAATTGTTAACCCCTCATGTCCTCTGCCACCGCCTAATTCCTTCCGGGGGACGGCGTTCTAAAACCATTGTGGAGCAACTCTTGCGATCGGTTTCCATTCCTTAACCGTAG
>CAYUEH010000103.1:0-11863 GCA_964442465.1 uncultured Laspinema sp.
ACAGCAAGTCGTTACTACGAACATAAAGAAACGACAGCAAGTCGTTACTACGAACTAAGAGTACGACCATCTTCCCCATCTCCCCCATCAACCAATGACATAAGACATAAGACATAAGATATAAGACATAAGACACAAGACACAAGACATAAGACCAACTAAGCAAATTCCCAACAGTCACTGCGGGTCAACCGAATTTGGGCCAAGGTAAAAATGGTGGGGATAATGCGTCCATAGTTGGTGGCGATGGTGCGCCAGCCTAAATCGGCGAAGAACCAGCCCCAGAGGACGGGTCCGAGTAAGGCTAGGGCACTGCGGGCGGCCCCATAGCGGGCGACGGAGAGGGCCATTCCGCGTTTGGCGGTTTGGGCGCTGAGGTAAGTTTGAACTTGACCCGCTGCAACTGCGCCCCCGCGAACGATCGCGGTTTGGGCGACTTGATAGCGGGCAAAATGGAGGGCAAACTGATGGGCAATATGTTTCAGGACAATCGGCTTGACGACGGAAGTAAAGGCTACGGCACTTCCCCCTTTGAAGAGTAAGCCGAGGGGGTCTTTTTGGACCGAGAGGGGCAGAGGTTTGGGAGTGGTTGCCAATGCCAGCGATCGCTGGACCCTGACCGTCAAGGCGTTTTGTTCGGATGCGGGGAGTTGTCGCCATGCTTTGCCCAACAAGCACAGAAACACCTCGGCTTCTAAATCCGTGGTGGAGAGGGCTTGAGAATAGGGAATTTTTAAATAGCGGCAAACTTGGATGAGGGTTTGTCGGTAGGTGACTTTGCGGGTTTTTCCGGTTAAAACGGTTAACCCATCGGCGGCGAGATAGCGAAATCTTTCTTCGATCGCATCTAGCCAGAAATGGCGATCGCGACTTTGGATATCGATCGGTTCTGGGGTTTGTAGGTAATCAATCGGATTAAAGCGACGACGGAACAAGATGTCCGTGATTTGCTGTAATTCCTCTTCTGTGGCTAACTCTAGCGCTGCTCTCAGTTCGTCCAAGGTGGGCTTCCTCCCCTGTGCTTCTCTTGTAAACCTTGCGGTTTCGACAGATCGACAATCTTGATGTTTTTGATAGATTCGCTCACTCAACCGCCAAGAATATTTACCGTCTGTTCCTGCTTGTTGAGTTGACCGATTGCTGTTAGCTTACTCGAAACCGTCCCAAATCCGGTAGATTAGTCAAACCCCTTTTTTTTACAACCGATGAGGACAAACCGATGAGCGATCGCATCATTGAATTTGATATTGCCGTGATCGGTGCGGGAATCGCGGGATTGACCGCTGCCCAATCGTTGCGGTGTCTGGGTCAAACCGTTGTCGTCCTCGAAAAATCTCGCGGTGTAGGCGGACGAGTGGCTACCCGTCGATTATATGATACCCAGGCGGATTTTGGCGCACCGTTTTTAGATCCCCGGGGACCACTCTCTCAACCGTTGGTGCTGGTCCTCTCTCGGGGGGGGATTGTGGTCCCTTGGACGGATACGGTTGATCAGGTTCAGGAGGGCGACTATCCGATGAGTCCCGCTGCACCCCTATCTGCTCCTTATTATGTCGCCCCGACGGGGATCAATGCGGTGGGCAAGTTTTTGGCCCGTCAGTTAGAGATTTGGCGTTGCCGTCGCGTCCAAACGGTGACCCCCACTGACAAAGGGTATTGGCATCTGGAGTTAGAAGCGATGGGAGAGGTTGGAGATGCTGCTGTCCCCTTGGCAGTTCGGGCAAAGGCAGTGGTGATGGCGATCCCCGCCCCCCAAGCGGTGATGGTATTAGAGGCGGGGGAGTCGGGTTTGCCTGGTCCGTTTGTCGATCGCCTCAAGGCGGTGGAGTTTGACCCCTGCATCAGTGTGATGGCGGGGTATCCGGCATCGAAACAACGGGAGTTAGTCGAGGGGGAGTATCGGGGGCGATCGCTGGTATTTCCCCCAGAGAGTCCTTTGCGGGGACTGTTTTGGCAGAGTAGCAAGGGTTCAGGGGCGACTCAACCTGTGTTTGTGTTGCACAGTAGCGCCCAGTTTGCCGAAAAATATTTAGACGCCACGGATTTGGAACCCGTGGGGAGAGAATTGTGCAACTCGGTGGGGGAGGCGGTGTTTCCCTGGTTGAAGGACCCGGAATGGATGCAGGTCCATCGTTGGCGCTATGCCTTTTGTCGGCGTTCCTTAACGGAACCGTTATTGACGGCGACGACCCCGTTACCGATGGTTTGTGCGGGAGATTGGTGTGGCGATCGGCAAATTGAAACCGCATTACAATCTGGGTTAGCGGCTGCCGAATGGGTGAGCGATCGCCTGGGGGGAGGACCGATGCCACCTGTGGCGAGTTTATGGGAGGCGATCGCCACTGCAAAATAATCCGGTAAATTTGCATTCATCCCCAGGGGGTGTCATCGAAAAACTCTACTCTGGGGCGTTCTCCAACCCAGTCAATCACGAGGCGATCGCTCCTCGTTCTCTCTGTTGACAAGCTGTTATAGCGCTCCCCGGACTCATCATGTACTTTTCAAAGCCCCTCGGATGTTCTGGGAGAGGGGTTTGGGGTGAGGGCCTATTCCTTATGGACATGAGAACCGCTATATTCTAATTGCAGATCTGAGACACATAACTTCCATTGCAAAACCACTCAAACTAACGTCACAAGGAAAAACTATGCTCTCTTTTGCGGGTTATGAAATCTTAGAAGAAATTCACGAAAGTAATCAGACGATTGTTTGTCGAGGCCGCCAGGAAGGCCAAATCCAGACGGCCATTCTCAAATTCTTAAAAACCGAATATCCTACCCCGACAGAAATTGCTAAATTTCGTCATCAATATGAAATTGTCAAGCCGTTAGATATCCCAGGGATTGTTAAACCTTTCAGCCTAGAAAGCTGGGGTCGCGGGTTGGTTTTGATCATGGAAGATGCTGGCCCTGTGTCCTTAAAACAACTGCTCTCAACTCAAACACTGGACTTAGAAACATTTTTTAAAATTGCGATTTCTGTTACCCAAACTTTGGGAGAACTCCATAAACAATCTATTATCCATTTAGATATTAAACCTCAAAATATTGTGGTCAATCTCGCTCCATTTCGAGTGACCCTGATAGATTTTGGCATTTCTACTCGTCTGGAACGCTCCCACCAAACCTTGAGTAATCCGAATTTACTCGAAGGGACTCTAGCTTATATGTCCCCAGAACAAACCGGGCGAATGAATCGCTCTATTGACTACCGCACAGACTTCTATTCTCTGGGGGTGACCTTTTATCAAATGCTCACCGGGGAGCTTCCGTTTCCCACCCCGGACCCGGTGGAGATGGTTCATGCTCATATTGCCAAACAGCCATTTTTTGCCCATCAAGTTAATCCCAACATTCCTCCAGTTGTCAGTGCAATGGTGATGAAATTGCTCTCTAAAACGGCGGAAGATCGGTATCAAAGTGCCAATGGGTTAAGCTATGATTTAGAAAAATGCTGGACGCAATGGCAAGAGACGGGTCAGATTGAGTGGTTTACCCCTGGGGAAAAGGATACTTCGGATAAATTCCAAATCTCTCAGAAACTGTACGGCAGAGAAGCGGAAATTGCGGCATTAATGGCTGCGTTTGCAAGAGTCAGCGGAACCCACCCAAGTGGAGAAACTCCAGAAACCCCTGGGACGGGAATTGAACTGATGTTAGTGTCCGGGTTTTCGGGAATTGGCAAATCGGTAATTGTTCAAGAAATTCACAAACCGATCGCCCAACAACGGGGCTATTTTATCTCGGGAAAATTTGACCAATTCAACCGAGATATTCCCTATCAATCCCTGATTCAAGCCTTGCAAAATCTGATTCAGCAAATTTTAACGGAAACCTCGGAACGATTGGCGCGTTGGCACCAGCTAATTATCGAAGCGTTAGGAACGGAAGGACAGGTACTCATTGATGTGATTCCCGAATTAGAGTTGCTCATTGGGGAACAGCCTCCGGTTCCTGAACTGCCGCCAACGGAAACCCAAAACCGCTTTAATTTACTGTTTCAAAAGTTGATTGCAGTTTTTGCCCAAAAAGAACATACTCTGGTGCTATTTTTGGATGATTGGCAGTGGGTGGATTTGGCTTCTTTGAACCTGATTCAACGATTAGCAAATGCTTCAGAAAGTCAGGCTTTACTGATGATTGGTGCCTATCGGGATAATGAGGTGGATGGGGCTCATCCGTTAATCTCGGCCATCGAACAGATGGAGGAACAGGGAGCTATTATTAATCGGATTGAACTGCAACCGCTACAGTTGGAAGATGTCAATCAATTGATTGCAGATACGCTCCATTGTTCGCTTACAAAAAGTAAATCTTTGGCGGAATTAATTGTTAAAAAAACTCAAGGCAATCCATTTTTTATCAACCAGTTACTCACGTTACTTTATGACAGTCATCTGTTAACCTTTCAGGTTTCACCGGGGGAAAGCCGGGGTGCTTGGTCCTGGGTGATTGAGCAAATTCAGGTTGTGGGAATGACGGATAATGTGGTTGAATTAATGACCCAGAAGATTCAAAAACTTGCCCATAAGGTTCAGGAAAGTTTGAAGATCGCCGCTTGTATTGGGAATAGTTTTGATTTAAAGACTTTGGCCGGGGTCCGGGAACAGTCCCAGATTGCAGTTGCCCGGAATCTGTGGCCTGCTGTGGGGGAAGGATTCATTTTTTCTACCAAGAATGATAGCTTTTTGCCGGAAAGTAGTGAAGAAACGGCGGCCTCTTTACAAGATGGCGATTTCAGTATAGAATATAAGTTCTTACATGACCGCGTTCAACAGGCGGCTTACTCTTTAATTCCGGAAGCAGAACGGTCCAATACTCACTTACGGATTGGGCAATTAATGCTCAGGCACACGGGTTCTGAGGAGTTAGAGTCGAACATTTTTGATATTGTAACCCATTTGAATGCGGGCCTAGAAGCGATTTTTGACCCTGAGTTCAAATTAGAAATCGCTCGATTAAATAGTCTGGCAGGCAAAAAAGCTAAAGCGTCTACGGCGTACCAAGCGGCAGTCAAACATTTGAATATCGCCCGGTCTTTGTTGCCAAAAACCGCTTGGAATACGGCTTATTCCCTCACTTTTACGGTGTATCGAGAACTGGCAGAATGTGAGTATTTAGTAGGGAATTTTCAAGGGGCTGACGAGCTATTTAGCATCCTATTAGAGCGAGTCCTTGATAAATTTGACCGGGCGGAAATTTATAACCTGATTGTGCTGCTGACGATTACCCAGGAGCGATTTCAGGAATCGGTGCAAGCGGGATTAGCGGGGATGAAGCTGATGGGGTTAGAGGTGCCGGAAACCGAGGAGGAATTGCCAGCGGCGATCGCCATCCAAATACAAGCAGTGCAAGCCAATCTGAGCGAAGTTAAGATTGCTGAACTTCTACATAGACCCCCAATGGAAGACCCGGAAAAACAGTTCTGCATGACCCTGTTAGCGAACTTTTGGGGGGCTTCATTTGGGGGGGGGTACATCAATTATAATGTCTGGTGTGTGTTAAGCATGACCAGGCTTTCTTTAACCTTTGGTCATACCGATACCTCCGCTTTTGCTTACTCTGCCTACGGATTAATGTTGGCGCTGCAAAACTCTTATCAAACCGGGTATGAATTTGGAGAATTAGCCTTAAAACTGCTGGACAAATCGAAGACTCCTATTTTTGGCGGCAAGGTGATTAATTTGTTTTGTAATGCCGTCAATCCGTACCGGAAACCTTTGATGACTAATTTGCTTCTATATGACCGTTCTTACTTGATTTGCCGGTCTGTCGGGGATGTTATCTATGGAGTATGGGCGTTATTTTTAAGACTCTGGACGCGGTTGGAAATCGGAGACAATCTGGCAGAAATTGTCAAGGAAGCGGAGAAATCTCTGCTTACCATCCGCCAGACTAATTATCAGAGTATGGTGTACGCTTGTCTGAATTTGCAGCACGCGATCAAGCAGTTTCAGGGGATTGAGGATGAGTTTGATGAAGTGGAGGGATTACGCTTATGGCGCGAGGGCAATTTAATCAGTGGGGTGAACTGGTACTATTATTTAAAAACCCAATTTTTATATACGTTTGAACAGGATGAGGAAGCCCTCGCCATCTGTCGGGAAGCGGACCCCCTCGTTCCGGCTAACTTTGGGTTTTTCCCCCAAACCAAACATCCGTTTTATTATGGGTTGGTATTAGCGGCGGTTTATCCCACGGCATCGGAAACCGAACAGGGAGAGTATTGGGGTCTGCTGGAACAACAGCAGCAAGAACTCAAAAAATGGGCAGAAAACTGCCCAGAAAATTATCAGGATAAATTCCTGTTGGTGTCCGCTGAAATGGCGCGAATTTCTGGGAAAGAACTGGAAGCGATGGAACTTTATCGGCAGGCGATCGCCCAAGCAAAAGCATCCGGTTTTACGCAAAATGAAGCCCTCGCCAATGAATTGGCGGCGCGGTTTTATTTCCGCAAAGGGTGGGATGAAGTCGGTAAGGTTTATATCCGAGAAGCCGCTTATAATTATCAGAAATGGGGCGCAGATGCCAAAGTTCAACAGTTAGAAACTAAATATCCTCAATTTTTACGCAGGGGGGGGCCATCCGGTTCATCGATTGATTCCTTCCAAACTGTTAATTCTTCCACGGGAAGCAGTCGTGGCATTTCTTTGGATTTGTTTACTGTGATGAAAGCCTCAGAAGCGTTTTCCGGGGAAATTGTCCTCAGCAAGATGCTGGAAAATTTAATTCAAATTCTCCAAGAAAATGCCGGGGCATCTCAAGCATTTTTAATTTTAAAAACCGAAGACCGATTAACTGTTGAAGCCTCGGTAGTTTCTGGGGAAGAGAGGATGGTCCTGCAATCGATTCCCGTAGAAGAATGCGAGGACATTTCCTCCGCGATTGTCAATTATGTAGCCAAAACTCAGTCTGATGTGGTGTTAAATAATGCCACAAGGGAGGGACTATTTACCGAAGACTCCTATATTCTCAACCATCAACCCAAATCGGTACTCTGTACAACGATTCGCCATCAAGGGAAACTGACAGGAATTCTGTATTTTGAAAATAACTTAACCACCGATGCCTTTACGGGCGATCGCCTCGAAGTCCTGCAAATTTTAGCCTCCCAAGCAGCTATCTCTCTTGAAAATGCCTTGCTGTACCGTACCTTGGAACAAAAAGTGGAGGAACGCACGGCGGAATTGGCCCAAGCGAATGCGGAAATTACCATTCTGAACGATCGCCTCAAAGCGGACAATCTACGCATGGCAGCGGAATTAGATATCACCCGTCGCCTGCAACAAATGATTTTACCGAAACAGGCGGAACTCAATGCCATTTCGGGATTAGATATTGCTGGATTTATGGAACCAGCGGAAGAAGTCGGCGGCGATTATTATGATGTACTGCAATATCAGGACCGGGTGAAAATTGGCATTGGGGATGTCACGGGACATGGGTTAGAAAGTGGGGTATTGATGATTATGGCCCAAACCGCAGTTCGGACGTTATTAGAAGGAAATGTTACGAATCCCCCGGACTTTTTAGATATCCTAAATCGCACGGTTTATCATAACGCCCAACGGATGAATTGTGATAGAACTATGACCCTAGCTTTATTGGATTATGCCGATGGCGTCTTGCAAATTAGCGGACAACATGAAGAAGTGCTGGTGGTGCGATCGCCGGGAGTCGTGGAACGAATTGATACCCTTGATTTAGGATTTCCGATCGCAATGGTGGAAGAACTGGCCGAGTTTGTCACCACCGCCCGAATCGAGTTAAATCCAGGGGATGTGGTGGTGCTTTACACCGATGGGATTACGGAAGCGTTTAATCTAGACCAGCAAGAATATGGATTAGAACGGTTAATTGAAGTCGTCCAGCAAAACTGTCACAAATCTGCCAGTGAAATCCAACAAGCGGTGATTGCAGATGTTAAGGGATATATTGGTCAACAAAAAGTTTATGATGATATCACTTTACTGGTGCTCAAGCAGAAAGACTAGGTATTTTGGGGGGTGAAGAAACCGGGTTTCTCAACTCACTTGCTGCTCCTTATCATAAATTAGGGTCAGAAACCCGGTTTCTAGTCCTCTACCTGGGGTTCAGTTGATCATAGGATAGATTGCCTGATTTGATCAGCTAATGCGATCGCCTCTTCCCTGGTGGAAATCTCTCCCTCCACCGTTGCTAACTGAATTTGATTTAAGATCTCCCCAATTTGCGGACCCCGGGGAATTCCTAATTCGCTGATTAAATCGGTCCCGGTAATCAGAACTTTGGGATGTGCTGCCAAGTCGTCCGGATCCAAATAGCGTTCAATGGCATTGCTTAGGACCTCCAAGGAAAGTCCTGATGCCAGGGCGATCGCCCCTAAGGAGGGAAACAGAGACCCCACCTGACGAAATAGAAAATAATGCGATCGCACCGTCCAATCTTGTAACTCCGGTTGCTGTTGGATTAACTGCCAACTTTTTATCACCTGAATCGCGGCTTTAATTTCCACCCGACTCAACTTTAATCGCATTAATTGCGCTTCTGCTGGACCCGGTTCTAAAGGTAACAAACAAACTAATTTGGCAATTCCTAAATATCCAGAAATCCTCAAAGTTGCGCGCAAATCCAACAAAAATTCTTCCCCCAACTGCGGCCATTTTCCCCCCAATTGCATCGCGGCTTCATCAATCCGAGTTAAAATAGTGAGGGAATCTTTCGTCGCATCGGGTAACCAATAGCGCAACAAACCATCCTCCCATGCCGCCACCAGATGAGCACTCCCCCCCATCCGGTTGAGGAGATACCATAACTCAGTATTCACCCGTTCTGCTGCCACCTGACGCAATAAGGGCGCTAATTGCCGGATTGCTGCTTGGGTTTGAGGTTCTAGGGTAAACCCCAATTGCGCCGCCTGGCGATAACCCCGTAACAAACGCAGGGGGTCCGAGGCGAGATTCGTCGGGGAAATCATCCGAATTGTGCGGTTTTGTAAGTCTTCCCGCCCTTTGAGAGGGTCTACAATTTGCCCGGTTTTGGGGTGGTAGGCGATCGCATTAATCGTAAAATCCCGGCGTTGCAAATCTGCCTCTAGGGTCATCCCCTCCTGTTTGGCAAAATCCACCGTGGCATGGGGAAACACCACCCGGGCGATTTTGCGTTCATCATCGAGGACCACAAACCCTGCTTTATAGCGATCGGCAATCTGCTTGGCGATTTTAATCGCATATCCCGGTAAGACAAAATCTAAATCCAAATAGGGAGACTCCCGTTCTAGCAAAGCATCTCGAACCGAACCGCCAACGAGATAGGCATCAGAAGGCAGCATTTCCAAGCTAAACGGCCAAGTTTCGGGACCCAGAGTACGAATAGATTCGCCTTGTTTCATAAAAAATTCACCCCCCCGGGTGGGCAATATCTCTGCTGATTACGTTAGAGTAACAAAAAAGCCGTATGGAGTGTTTACGATGTGTATTTGCGTAAACTGCCACTATGTCGATCGCTGCTTAACTTATAACGCAGTGGAATATCAGCATCAACAGCCCCACTTAACTGAAACACCGGATTTTGAACCCGTAGAACCCACCATCAATGTGAATATCCGCAATATGCCGGATGCCATTGAGATGGAATGGGATGTGGTCGGTTGTGAAAGTTTCAAAGAAGAAATGGGCAAATGGGCGCGATTACGTCCAGGGGAATTAGTTCCCACCTAGGATGAAAATCAATGACCCGTTTAATCGATTGAATCTGGTCCAGTTCCGTTTATTTCATCCAAACTTCGACCCGTTTAAATCGATTGAAATCCCCACCATTCAAGGGGCAGCCTAGGGACAGGGCAACTGCTCTGTCCTTCCTCATTGTCAGGTAAAAATAACCTGAACCTATTCAAACATCACCCTGAAGCCGTACAATTACAGGTACCATTCCTAATGCTTTGGTGGTGCTGGTTATGACCCATTGCCTCAATCCCGATTGCCCGAAACCCCAGAATCCCGATGGCAATCTATTCTGTCAAAGTTGCGGTGCTAAATTACGATTGGAAAGTTCTGAGAATTCCCACCCACCGGGTTGCTATCGCGCCCTCAAAGAAATTGGGGTCGGTGGATTTACTAAGACCTATTTGGCGGTGGATGAGTCTCAACCCAACAAACCGCCCTGTATTATTAAACAATTTCGCCCCAGTCCGACTGCTTCTCGCCCCGCTGCTGAGTTATTTCGCGAAGAAATTGCACGCTTAAAATCCATTGGCAACCATCCCCAAATTCCCAACTTATTGGCCTGGTTTGAACAAGGCGATCGCCACTATCTAGTTCAAGATTATATTCCCGGAACTAATTTAGCCACCGAACTCGCCGAACAGGGGACATTTACTGAATCTCAGATTCGAGAATTACTAGAGTCAGTATTGCCGATCTTACATTTCATCCACCACCACCGCCTGATTCATCGTGATATTAAACCGGAAAATATTATTCGCCGTTCTCATCCCCATCCCGACCTCAAAGGCAGACTGCAACCCAACCAACTGGTTTTAGTCGATTTTGGTGGCTCTAAATATGTGAAAAAAACGGCCTTAGCCCAACTGGGAACCACCATCGGCAGTGCAGAATATACGGCACCGGAACAACTGCGGGGACAAGCCCGATTTACCAGTGATTTATATAGTTTGGGAGTGACTTGTATTCATTTGCTCACTCAAATGTCCCCCTTTGATTTATGGGATAGTTTAGAAGGGCGGTGGATTTGGCGAGATTATTTACTCCATCCTGTGAGTGATGAGTTGGCAACAATTCTCGATAAAATGCTGATGGAAAGTTTATCAAAGCGCTATGCTTCCGCAGCAGTTGCTTTAAAAGCGCTCAATCCCAAAATTCAGCTTCAGACACCGAGAAAATCAGTAATTCCTAAAGGAAAGGTGGTGATGGTATCTCAATCCTTTCCCCCCATTGAAAACTCCTCTACAATCAAACAAGAGTCAGAAACAAAATCCCCTTCTCCCGAACCGCCTTCCCCATCCCCTCTCAATTCTCCACCTGCGCCAGTGGGTTGGAACTGCGTACAAACCATCGCCGAAACTGCTGGAAAAACCCCCATCAATGCTGTTGCTTTTAGCGCCCAATCCCGCACAATCGCCAGTGGCAATGATAAGGGGGTAGTCGCTTTGTGGGATTTGGAAACGGGGGAATGGGTGCAAAAAATCTCGGCATCTGATCGGGGAGTGCTGGCGATCGCCATTGCCTCCGATGGACAAATCCTTGCCGCTGGCAGCAGGGATGGCACCGTTAAAATCTGGAGTCTGTGGCAACTCAGTCCCAAAGATTTGCGAGATGGCGTCCCCCCCATCCAAACCCAAACCCTCACGGGACATACGAGCTTGGTGTCATCGGTGGCAATTTGTCCCGATAAACAGCGAGTCGCCACCGCCAGTCGCGATCGCACGGTCAAAATTTGGTCCCTGGCAACGGGACAGTTGCAATTTACTCTCACCGGACATGGCGATCGCGTGACTTGTATCGCCTACAATCCAAAATGGGCCACCTCCGACCCTAGGCGATCGCACATTCTCGCCTCGGGAAGTGCCGATGGCTCAATTCACCTCTGGCAGGCGGATACAGGGGAATTAATCCAGGATTTTCCCGCTCATTCCGGTGCCATTCATGCCTTGGCGATCGGTCCCGACGGCAAAACCCTCATCAGTTGTAGTTGGGACCGCACCTTAAAAATTTGGACCCTCCCCACAGCAACCGACAATTATCCCGAATTGCGAGAAACCCTTTGTCCCCATGTCTTACCCGGATCCGCAGTTGCCATTAGTCCCAACGGAAAAACCTTCGCCACCGCCAGTCACGACACCACCATCAAACTCTGGACTTTGGACA
>CAYUEH010000104.1:0-11855 GCA_964442465.1 uncultured Laspinema sp.
TCTCCCCCATCTCCCCCATCTCCCCATCTCCCCCATCCTCCCCATCTCCCCCATCCCCCTACTTCCCAGTGGCTTTATCCACTTCAGTCAGGGTCAAATCCACTCGCGCTTGCACGGGAGTTCCATTGGGTAAAAAGCGGGTTAATCGATAGCTGAGTCGGGTGACAAAACAGCGCATATATTGTTGTTGTCCCCAGGCAAAAATATAGGTAGGGGGACGTTTTTTTGCGGCAGTTCCTTTGGTGGCAAAACTGACGGCTTGTTTGAGAAGATTGATAGAGGGGAGGATACTTTTGCCGCTTTCGTAGCTATCAAAGATGATGTTACTAATGGTGAGGGTGCAGGGTTCGGGATGGGCAAAGCTGACTTTGGATAATCCGGAACTGGTCCGCGCACCTCGACTGGGATTGACGCTAATGGAGTGATCGAATACCAGTTCGGTGGGGTTGAACATGAATTCGATGGTGTCGCTTTCTTGGGAAATTAGTTTTGCTTTTTCCAGTTTCCCGGATGCAATGTTGTTACCAGGCATGGGGGTTTTTCCTCATTATTAATAGTGCATTTATACTGTATTTACCAGGGCGACGCCCTTGAATAGCGACCCCCATTCCGTTCGCGATCAATCCTTAGGCGCTGCTTAATCAAATCGTAAACTTTTCGCGCTAAAATCTCTAGGTTTTCCGGTTCCAGTGTGGGTCCATATCCCGGGGCGGTGATGGTGACTTCTCGACTTCTGGGGTCGGGATAGTCGGGGGGATTTTGGGCGGGGACTGGGGACCGATCGCCCTTCGTTTCTGGGGGACTGTCTCGTTGTACTCCCCAAGGGGTTAAGACAAATTCCCCGTCGGTATCGATTTGGGCGGTTTGGGTGAGTAAGTCTTCGAGATTCGCCCAAGCGGTTGGCATGGAGTCGGTTGTAGCAGCGATGCCCAGATCCAGGGGAGCACTATTGAAGGGGGTTAAGGCGGACAGTTCCGGAAAATTCGGGGAAATCTCTTCTACCGAGAGGGTGAGGGGGAGTTGAAAAGAGGGGTTGGCACAGATGGTAACTTGGGTTGAGCGATCGCCGATGGAATGCCACTGTCCCAGGGTTTGCCCGGGTTTGGTGGCGATCGCAATTTCGGTCAGTTCCAGACTCTCTCCTGGGCGTTCTTCCTGAAATTGCTTCGGTTCCTCAACGGTTTCCTCGTGACTGGGTGCGAAACGATCGCTCCAACTAAGAACCCTTAAAGATTCCCGGGGAATCGGGGTTAAAAATTGAGTTTCAAAAGGTTTTTGTCCCAGGGGTTGATGGGGCAAAAAAGGGTTTTGAATTCCCAAGGGTTTCAACCCAGCAAGGGGACTGCGATCTCCCGGTTCTTCCCCATAATTCTCTACCGATTCTATCATAATTTAACCCCTAAATAAAGAACCCACTGACAGCCCTGACAATCTCATGAACAATTGCACCGCCACCGAGAGCATTGCCACCGCCACCGGGGTCAGTATCCACAGAAACACTTAAACCTTCATAAGCCAAAGATAACTCTTCGATCGCCACGGTTGAGGCATCTGCCCTTAATGCCGGTGCTCTCCAGGCAACGGGAACCGCCCCGATTAGGGTCCAACACTGAATCGTTTCTCCGGCTGTATTAAATAGTAAAATATTGATATTCCGACGCTGGGGACTAGCGGCATTATCCGGACTGATTTTAGTGAGCATTCGGGATGCCCAACCCCAAAATGCAGCATCATTGGTTAACCCTCGTTTGAGGGTGACTTCTGAAAATTGGGTGTTTCCCAGGATAATTCGCTGTTGGTTGTTGACTCCCCCTTCAAAATAGGTGTCATAGTTAACCGTAACGCTCAAACCCGAACATTCGCTAAAACAAGCGGAGATGGAGTTTGTTTCCTGCATCTCCACATAAAAGCGATTGGCAGTGATGTAATTGAGTCCGTGGTTTTCCGGCTGATTTGGTTTGGTCATGAATTAACGACTCCCCTTTGATTTGGTGACGCATTGAGGCCCCAAAACTATAGCTCAGTTTAAGTTTGTTGGAGTTTTGTGGATACTAGACAAAGGTCGAACTTCACTCTTTTCCCTAGACTGATTTGGATTAGGGTTCAGATTGTCGGTAAATCGGAATCAGTCCCGTGCGATCGAGGAGGGTTTGAACTTCTAGGGTGGTGAGAATTTCGGCAAATTTTTCTCCAACGGAGGGGAGACGGTTATCCCGGGGATAAATCACCACCAAAGGATAGGCTAAGGGATAGTGATTCTGAGCAAATGCAGTCACATTCGGGCTATAACTGCCTTTATTATTACATAAGTCAGTCAGGGGAGAAATCGGTTGGTTATCCAGATTTCTAACTAAGGGAGAAACAGCAGGTTGGTTCCCCTCACTTAAGGCGAGGGGATAAACGGAACATTGTCCAAAGACTTGACTCAAGGGGGCAAATCCAATACTGCCGATATTTCTATCCTCAAAATCTCGGATGACGGTTCGCAGCATTGCAAAGGTAGAAAGGGGGGTAATTGTGGCTGGAATTCTGACGAGGGTATCAGCAGTGGTTGGGGATCTCAGCCGGTTGCGAAATTCAGCGATCGCCCGTTCATCTTTGAGCACGCGCTGTTCAAAGATTCCCAAGGATTCTTTTTCATTAGGAATATAGAGTTTGACCGGCAGATTTGGACCGCCTAATTCTTGCCAATTGGTAATTTCACCCGTATAAAGTTGCCGTAATTGCTCGAAAGTAATGCTCCCATTTAACCGCTGAGGAAGGCCATTTTCTCGGCGAGAATAGCTGAAGGGAACGAAAACCACAATGCCATCATAGGCAAATTCTCGATAGCCGATTTGAGTGTGAATTAAATTATCGTAGGCGGTGCGAGCATTGGCTAAATTGGTAATAGCAAAGTCCGTTTCTCCCGATAACACCTTGGCGATCGCCTCGGTTGAAGAGGGCTCGGGTAAATAGCGAAAGCTGTATTTCGGCGGTTCACTGGGGTCTTCCGGTTGGAGGCGTTGTTGCAACTCTTGCTCTAACGTTCTGCCCGGGGCAATTAAATTCGGTTGCTGGAGGAGATAACTCCAAGTGCCATTTACAGAAGCAGTATAAGTAAAGTTTCCCAGGGGAATACCGGCTAATTTGTCAATACAACAAACCGGGTCTTTTGCCATAGCTTGTTGCTGCCGAGTCACCATTGCCCACCCAATTAACAGGGCCAGTAATATTAAACCCAAAATCCCCAATAAAAAGGCTAAAATTCGGGTGCGTTGACGGCGTTTTTTTTCAACGGTTTCCACAATAACTGTTTCCGGTGTTCCCGAGGGAATCACGCTGCCATCGCCGATCCACCATTCCCCGGATAATTTCAGTAGGGTTTGCCGCGCCACTTCAGCGGTTTCAAATTGTTGAGTTCCCAGTCCAATTAAGTTTAAAATAAAGTCTTTCAGTCCAGGATGTACGCCCAACGGCCAATCCTCCTCTATTCTCGGGTCGATTGCTTGTTCCGTTTGGGGGTTAAATGTGCGTCCGGATAATAAATAAAATGCCACATATCCCAAGGCTTTCAAATCTTGTCCGGGAGATGAATAGGACGAGTCAGATAAGACAGGTTGACCAAAATTTTCCCAGAGAGATAGATCACATAAATAAATAAAAAATCCTTGGGTGTTGGGAACAAAAATTAAGCTATCTAAACTGAGGTTACCATGAATGATTCCCTGTTTCATTGCACCGGACCGCAGACGAAATTTCTGCTCATGGAGAAACTCTAAACTTTGTAATACTTGGTCGATGACTTGGCGAACTTGGGGGTTCGTAAAGGGTCCCGTTTCTAAGAGGTAGCTAGACAGGGTGGGGAAGGCGTCAATTTGTCCTTTGGTGACGAGATAGCAGCGTTCTTCTCGTAAGGGGGCGACTGCTTCCCAGGGAGAAATCAGCCGCTGGTCCTGAATCCGACCATCGGCTAAATTAATCCCACCAACTAACCGAAATAAGTCTTTGCGCTGGCGAGTTTCTTCGGAGTTAAAATAGCGTTTCGGTAAGACATATTCTTTGAGGATGACGGGTTGGCGATCGCTGATTTGAATCCCTTCATACAGCCGTCCCATTCCCCGATGGCGCAGCAATCTTTCAATTTGGTAAGTTCCGCGATCGCCTCTAATTTTGGTTCCCGGTGCTAAGGGAACCGGAAACCCACATTGTCGGCAATATTTGGCTTGGGGTTTTGCTTCAAGGGTCTCTTGAGCCACGTCGCAGCTTAAAGGATTGCCTCGGGGGCAATCATACTTTGAATACAGGGGTTGAACAGGTTGAAAAATTTCCGGTACTGTCCCTATTTCGATTTCTGGAGCCAGTTGCTGTGACTGTTTGGTGATGTCTTGGCTTTTCCGAAATGCTCCGGGTAGCTGGAATTTGAATTCAGGCAGTTTGGGCGGTTCAATCTTTAAGTTTTGCTGCACGAAGGGAATCACCCATTGGAATCGAGCCGGGACGAATCGGAACAGGCGATTCTTCATGCCCATTTTCACGGAAGAACCCCGCATGATGATGCGACTAAGTTCTCGTCTACCGGCTTCTTGGGCTAATTTTTTGCCAATTTCTTTAGACATAATCTGGTTATTTTTTAAAATTTGTTTTAGAATTTAAGGGAATGTTTCAGTTGACAGACTGATCTTGAATGTTTGGAGGAATCTCAAATGGCACTACCCGAAGTTGTTCGACTATTTAGAGCAGTTCAAACCGATCCTTCCCTTAAAGAAAAATATAATTCGGCTCCGACTTTAGATAAATTAGTCGCGATGGCTCGTCAAGATGGATATGATTTTACCACCGAGGAATGGATGGAAGCGACCCAGTTTAAGGTAGAAGAATTAGAGTCCAAGTTATCGGAAATTCCGGGGATTTAACCCCCGCAAAAAGGTACGGCAATGCCTGGGCTAGACTTAAACAGGCTTGCCATCGACTTTGACCTGACCCTGGTCACATTCGAGATACAGGTCGGAGCCTAAGGGCGCAAACGTAATCCCAAATTTGGCAAAATCAAATTCGGCTGCTTTGGCACTGGCAATCAGGGAATTGCGTAAGGTATTCAAGGCAGTTGTATATTGCGTAACTTGTTCCCCGGTTTGACCTTCTAACTTGCGCCGATTGCGGTCTGAAATCAGTCGGTTGACTTCCATTTGGATCTGTTGAACATGACCGTCTAATCCCCCAGGGGTACGGAACAAATCCGCGACTCGTTCCCGTTTGAGGGTTTCTAACCAGCGGGTGGGTTCGATGTAGGGGTCACTGATATGATGGCGATCGTCTACTTGCGCCTGTCTCTCTTTGCCTTTTCTCTGAAGGGCTGTTTCCGGTGCAGCATTGACGGTTAATTCCTCCTCGGAAGTTTCAGCGGTTGCTGAGGTTGGGAGTTCTTCCTCTTCCTTGAGTTGTACTGTCTCAGGAGTGGCGGTTGCTGAGGTTGGGAGTTCTTCGTCTTCCTTGAGTTGTACTGTCTCAGGGGTTTGAGTAGTTGCGGGGGTTGGGAGTTCTTCCTCTTCCTTGAGTTGTACTGTCTCAGGGGTTTGAGCAGTTGCTTCGGCATCCGGCTTTATAGACTCAGCCTCTGATTCGCTCTTCTCGCCTCTCTGAGGCTGAATCGTGGATTGGACCCCCGGAGTTTCCGATTCCTCCGGTGGAAAAATATCAATATTGGCAAAGTTGAAACCCGGACGCTTTTTCCCCTCGGATTCGGCTTGGACCCCCGGAGTCTGTTCCGGAGATGATTCCGTCGGGGAGGGGAAAGGACGCGACTCAAATTGACCCTCTACTGTAGAGGCTTGGGGATATTTTTTCTTGCTTTTGCGCTGAACTAGGGTTCTGATTTTTTTCATAAAGACTCCTCCTGGTGCGAGTTCCGCTTTTGCTACATTAATGGCCGTAAGATGGAATCCACCTATTTTACGGGACTCGCTTGGGGAGTCACATTCGACTTATGGCTAGTTATCCCAACGGCTACCGGGTGACTGGAGGTGGCGGGGGTGGCGGTGGCGGAAGAGGTGCCGGTTCAGGGGCGCGTGTGGGCGCTGGTTCAGGTTCAGGTTCAGGTTCAGGTTCAGGTTCAGGTTCAGGTTCGGCGGCAGGACAACCGATTTCCGAGAGAGTACCATCCGGCATGATGGCGCGACAGAGGGAGGCGTCGATCAGGATGGTATTCCGGAGTTTGGCATCGGTTAAGTCGGCGCGTTCTAGGTTGGCCCCTTCGAGGTTGGCGGTGGAGAGGTCCGCTTCGGTGAAATCGGAGAGATAGAGATTGGCTTTGGGGAGAGAGGCCCCCACGAGGTTGACGAAGTTGAATTCAGCATGAGGGGCGATCGCCCCATATAAATCTGCATCCCTTAAGTCAGCTTCATGCAAAATTGCACCACTGAGGTTGGTGACGATTAAGGAGGCACTGCTGAGATTGGCCCCATTTAGATTGGCGTCGAGCAGAGAGGCTCCATTCAGATTGGCCCCGCTGAGATTGGCCCCGCTGAGGTTGACGCCGTTAAGATTGGCCCCGCTGAGGTTGACGCCGTTAAGATTGGCCCCGCTGAGGTTGACCCCGCTGAGTTCGCAGTTGCGACAGTCTCGGGTATTGAAGAGTTGTTGCAGGTGGAGGGGGTTCTCAGCAAGCAGGGGAATTGCGCTGGTTACCCAGAAGGCGATCGCCAGTAGGATTTGTTTCATGAATGCCTCAAGCTTGGCTATTCTATTGTCATTGTCTCCCCTGGGTTTTCCCATTGGCTATTAGACGGAAGTGGAATGCGATCGGCTTCTTGATCAAGGGCAATACAATTTAAGGAGTGTGAGCATCTTGCTCGCTACTGCTTCTATAACAAACTGATGGAGACTCGCTCTATCTAATATTCACGGGCAATTGTGATCAGAATGCGATATTCAGTTTTAAGTCGGTTTCAGGGAACCCTACTCGGTGCTAAGATAGGCTATGGGATAGGAAGCGGGATGATTTCCTTGATCGGACCTCGACTTGAGGTGCGCCCGAGCCCAGGGGAAGATGAATACTGGGTGGCGAGTGGGAAAAGTTTAATCCAAAAGGGCGGATTTGACTCCTCAATCTGGTTTGAGGCAGTTGCCTCGGTGTCTCAACGGTCCGAGGGAATTGAATCGACGGCAATCTTAGGGACCGATCGCCTGATGGCTGTGCTTCCGATTCTCCTCTTCTATCATGAACAATTAGAATTTTTGAGAACAACCGTATATCAGATTAGTGACCTTTTGTCAATCCCCTTAGCTGAAAGAGATGGACTGTTGGCCCTGGGGTATGCGATCGCCGCCAGTTTGACGGAACGGCTAAACCGGCAGAGTTTGATTGGAGAAACCATTGCCTATCTCCAACAAACCCCATCCCCTCTGATTCCCCAACTGGCAACCGTCGAAACCCTCCTCGCCCAAGGGGCCAGTTTAGAACGGGTTCAAGCACAATTGGCCCAAACTGAGGGGACTGGTAGCCGCCCCTTTGCCCTAGGCTTTTACTGCTTTCTGAGTACCCTAGAAGACTTCCGATTATCCATCAGTCGGGCCAGACGCACCGGGAGTCAATCCCCTGTGACGACGGTAATCACCGGAATTTTGTCTGGGGCGTATAATAGCATTCCGGGCATCCCTTGGACCGGGCAGCAGGGTCCATTGCAAACAGAGCAAATCTTTCACCTGGGCGATCGCCTTCTCGCCACTTGGTCTGGGGTCTATGATGCGCACCATCAACCGGAAGAAGCCATTCATTTTCGCGCTGTCGCCGCACCAAATGTCATTCGTCCCTGGCCACTCTAGGACCCCAGTGGGAAGATGGGGGATTTGTCATTTGTCATTTGTCCTGGGTTGATGGGGGAGAATTGGGAAATGGGGGAGATGAAAAATCGGATTTTTTTACAAAATTTCCGGTCTTTAACCACAGATTAGGGCCAGAAAGCCAGGATTGGGTCTGCTTGATCTCATCCGGAACGGAGGCCCTGAGCAAAGGATGCGGGTTTGACCCCCCTGATCTGGATTGACCGAACCGATCCCCGGCTGTGGGGGTGAAGATTTAGGCTTGAAGAAGACTGCCTCTATAATATTGCATAAAGCCTTGCCTTCTACTCCTAGCAATTCTCTATTTTAGAACAGGCACGAGAGATCCATGAGATCAATTCAGATGCTGACTCGGCAACTTGAACAATGGGGAAGAGATTGCGCCAAAATTTACTCGCGCAATCTTTCCGACCGCAATCGCCCGAAGAGAGGGACCCTCACTCAAGGGGTCCCTCCATCTGGGTCCCGCGAGTTACCCTCCCCACCCCGTCAAGGTTCGACCGAACCGACGGCTTGGAAAAAGGGACTCCAATCTCGGATGAATAGCACAGTCCATTCACCTGTAGCGGTTCTGCTGGCGGTGACTTGCCTCACCGCAACCATCGGACAGCGCTTTTACAATCAGCCGCAACTGGATGTAGGCACCATTGCCCCACAAACCTTTATCGCCCTTGAAGATGCTAGGGTAGAGGACACCAAAACCACCGAAGATAATCGCAGGGCGGCCCGCATTGGGTCCAGTCCGGTTTTAATGATCGATCGCCCGGTATCTCAGCAAATTGAGAAAGTCTTGCAACGAGTGTTGGACGAAGGGACCCAATTGCGCCAAGTCGGGGGGGAATTTCCCTTTGTGGAGACCAGCATCTTATCTACTTCCACCCAGCTTTATCTCAGACAGGCGCAAGAGTGGGAATATAACGAGGTGGTGAGGGCCGCAGGAGAAGATGCGCCCCTGGTAGAAACCCCCCGGGATCCAATCCAGGACCCCGACCCCAATCACTCATCTCGGACAGCTTGGGCGGTGGAACGGGGTCTGTTAACGGACTCTGGACAGCAAGCGGTGATGGAACTGCAAGCGTACCGCAAACGCGGGGGGTCGGTGCCGTTTTCGACCTTGATTGAGCAAATTTCCCAGGCGCGTCAAACCTACCGTTTAGCGGTGGCGGCGATCGCCGATACCACCAGTGTCGCCTCAACCCATATTTACGGGCTCAATTTATTTGAACTCTCCGATGAAGAGTGGATTCAAACTCAATTAGGTCTCCACAATGCCTTAAAGCGGATGTTGTCCCAAGGGATTCCACCCGGACTGCCCAAAAATGTTCTGCAAATGGCGGTGATGATCCAGTTAGAAGGTCAGGTCCCACAGGGGGCAATGGAACTCTCGCAGAATTTGCTGTTAGAGGTCCTACAGCCTAATTTAACCAAAGATTTAGAACGGACCCGAGTTCGCGCTGAACAAGCGGCCCTGGAAGTTAAGCCGGTGTTTGTCAGCGTTGAAGCAGGGGAGGTGATTATTGAACAGGGCGAACCGATTTCGCAGTCGCAATTTGTGCTCCTCGATCGCTTTGATATGAGTCGCCGCGAAATTAATTGGGTGGGACTCTTTGGGTTTGGGGGAACGGTGACGATCGCCGTGGGGATTTTTTGGCTGACGGAACGGCGGGTTCATCCGAAGTTACGGCGGCGCGATCGCTGTCTGGTGTTACTCCTGTCCTTGACGGCCCCCCTGCTGATTTCTCTGGGGGTCCCTTACACCACCTTACCGGCGATCGGCTTATTACTCGGCAGTTTCTATGGGTCTTTCCTCGGGGGGACCGTTGTGGGACTTCTGAGTATGCTCTTACCCCTGGGTATTGAAATCGAGTGGACTTATTTACTGGCGAATGCGGCGGCGGGTGTCATCAGTGGGATTCTAGCCGGACGAATGCGATCGCGAGAAGAACTGGCAATGGTTGGGGGTGTGGCGGGTTTAACCCAAGGGGGAGTTTACCTAATTGGGACCCTGATTCCCAGTGCCACTGCCGGGACCATCTGGTACACGATTCTGGGGGCCGCAGGGATTCAGGCGATCGCTGGGGTCTCCTGGAGTATTGTCGCCCTCGGCTTGAGTCCCTATTTGGAACATCTGTTTGACCTGGTAACCCCGATCCGTTTGGCAGAATTGGCGAACCCCAATCGCCCCCTCTTAAAACGGTTGGCTTCCGAAGCGCCGGGGACCTTCCAACATACCCTGTTTGTCGCCACCCTCGCCGAAGCTGCCGCCAAGGAACTCGGCTGTAATGTGGAATTGATTCGCACGGGGACCCTGTATCATGACATCGGGAAAATGCACGACCCCCAAGGGTTTATTGAAAACCAAATGGGGGGACCGAACAAACATGATGAAATTGATGACCCTTGGGAAAGCGCGGCCATTATTAAAAAGCACGTCAGTGAAGGACTGGTGATGGCGCGGAAATGCCGTTTACCCAAAGCGATTCAAGCCTTTATTCCCGAACATCAAGGCACGATGTTGATTGCTTATTTTTACCATCAAGCGAAACAACGTGCTCAAACAGAAGGGCGAGAAGTCCGAGATGAAGATTTCCGCTATGATGGTCCAATTCCCCAATGTCGGGAAACGGCGATCGTCATGTTGGCGGACTCTTGTGAGGCAGCCTTACGCAGTCTCAAGGATGTTAGCCCAGAAGAAGCCTTGAATATGGTGAATAAAATTCTCAAAGCCCGGTGGCAAGACAATCAACTGGGTGAGTCCGGTCTGAAACGGGAAGAAATGCCGAAAATTGCCGAAATTTTTGTGAGAGTTTGGCAACAGTTCAATCACAAACGGATTGCCTATCCCAAAGCGGCGCTTTCTCTCCAGTCTAAGTAAGGGGAGGGGGAAATTAACCCCCTGCTTATACTTAACCTTTGACTCCGGTCCCGGCATCCGTGGGGACAATGTATTGCTGCAAGAGCAGAAATAACAGTAAGACTGGGGCGACGGCGATCGTTGACCCCGCCGCAATCAACCGCCAATCTAAGGAAAATGTCCCTTCTAATCGCGCCACTCCCAGGGGTAATGTATAAAGCTCGGGCCGGTCAATCACCAGTAACGGCCAGAGAAACTCACCCCAAGACCCGATAAAGACAAACAGCGCTAACGTCACTAGCGCAGGTCTCACCGCCGGAATCATCACATTCCACCAAATCCCTAATTCTGAACAGCCATCGATCCGTCCTGCTTCTTCTAACTCTTTCGGCACTCCTTTAAAGGCTTGGCGCAATAAAAAAATGCCAAAGGCTGAGGCGAGAGAAGGTAAAATAATCCCTAAATAAGTATTTTTTAATCCCAATTGGACGGTTAAAATATACAAGGGAATCATCACGATTTGAAACGGAATCATAATCGTCGAGACTATCCCGGAAAAAATTAGATTTCGGCCCGGAAATTCTAATCGCGCCAGGGGATAAGCCGCTAAGGCACAAAATATCACATTAAAACTCACTGTTAAGACCGCAACCAGGGTACTATTAAACAGATATTGTCCGAAGGGACTCGCTTCCCAGACCCGAACAAAGTTCTGGAACGTGGGTTCTGCGGGTAGGAATTGCGGAGGAACTTGAAAGATGTTTTCACTCGGGGATTTGAGGGCGGTACTCATCAGCCAAAGTAAGGGGAGGAGAGTGAGGAAGGCGATCGCACTCAATAGTGCATAGAGGCCCAACCGTTTCCATCGGGAGTGAGTTTGACGCGAAGCGGTCAGCTTGAGGGAATCTTTCATAGAGGTTAGCCTTGAAAGTTGAGAATAAAGACAATTAAAGTGATTTAAACGGAAATATGTTAACACAAAAAACAGATTTATTCTGCTATTTTAATGATTTTATTTTTGTGAAAATTAGACCTCTTGCAAAATTCTTTAAAGCCCCCCGTGAATAAAATATTTATTCCTCTGGCTTCCCCCTTGGGAAGGGGGACGGGAGGGGGATAATCAGGGGGGGGTGGGGGGGATCAATTCTTTTTTTTGCAAGAGGTCTATTCAAATAAACCG
>CAYUEH010000105.1:0-11843 GCA_964442465.1 uncultured Laspinema sp.
CGGGAGAACGCTATAGCATTCAGGTTACCTTAGAGCGCGATCGGGTCACGGAAGAGTTTGTGATTTAATTCTAGGGTGTTGAACGGGCGGGGTGTATTCGTCGTCCGTCCGTTGAATTGCACTCCCGGTTCACCCTAACCCTGGGGAAATAGACTCACAGGAAGAGTGCAAAGTCAGGGTCGATCGCCTAGGATAATCTTTAGAATCTAGGACTCATTCCCATGACACAGCTTTCTCAACGCTCTAACTCGGACCTATTCCGGTCGGTATCCACGTTGCTGGCGATTATTGCTGCCTTTGTTACTAATATTATCGCCAATCTGTTCCCCTTTAATGGCCTAACGATTGGTGAAATTTCTAACCAAAATTTTCGCAATGTTTTAATTATTCCCGCCAATTATGCCTTTTCCATTTGGGGGTTAATTTATTTATCCCTGATTAGCTTTGGCATCTATCAATTCCTACCCGCACAACGCCATCATCCTCGGTTAAGGCGGATGAGTTACTTGCTGGTTCTGGCCAGTTTAGCTCAGATTGCTTGGGTATTTTTGTTTGAATATTTGCAGTTTGGCTGGTCCGTGTTAGCCATGCTGATTATTTTAGGGTCTCTGATTCTCACTTATCTGCGCCTCCAGATTGGGAAAGAACGAGTTCCCCCTCGGGAAAAATGGTTGATTAACACTCCCTTAAGTATTTATTTGGCTTGGATTAGTGTGGCAACGGTGGTGAATATTGCCAGTACCCTCTATGACTGGGGTTGGGATGACCCGAATATTTTGGTGTTTTGGACAGTGATCATGTTAGGGGTCTGCGCCGCGATCGCCGCTGTCGCCACCATTCAACGGGGGGATACCGCCTTTAATCTGGTGTTGGTTTGGGCTTATCTTGCGATCGCTGTCCGTCAAAGCCAGTATGTGGTGATTGTCAGCACTGCCTTGGGATTGGCGATCGGGCTAATTCTCCTCCTCATAGTTCCTCGGTGGAAGAAGCGCCGGAAAACTTGACGGAAATATCCCAAGGACCGATACTATTTTAATGCACAGCCTGTCTCAGTCGAAAGTTCTCTTTGAAGTCAAAGCCACCCTGCACCTGGCCATTCCCCTGATTGCCGCCCAACTGGCGCAAGCCGCCACCGGATTTGTGGATACAGTCATGATGGGGTTATTGGGCAGTGAGGCGTTAGCCGCAGGGGGTTTAGGTGCGATTATCTTTTTCACGTTAATCCTAATTTGCACCGGGATGGTTTCCGCAGTCGGGGCGATCGCCGCGACTGCGCAGGGTGCCGGAGAACTCCACCGGATCAGTCACTTAACCATTCAGGGACTCTGGCTGACTGTGGCCCTCTCGGTCCCGATGGGGTTCGTGATGTGGAACCTCAGTCCCCTGTTACTGCGTTTCGGACAGGACCCGACGGCTGTGGCATTAGCGCAAACCTATCTACAGGCGATCGTCTGGGGATTTCCCGCCGCTGTGGGATTTGCCGTGTTACGCAATATCTTTTCCGCCCTCAATTATACCCGTCCGGTGATGGCGATCGTCGCCTGTTGCGTCCCCCTAAATATTGGCGGAAATTATGTTTTCATGTTTGGCAAATTCGGTTTACCCGCCTTGGGTTTAGCCGGAATTGGATGGGCCAGTACCTTATCTTTTTGGGTCATGTTTATCGCCGCTGCTGGGTTTTTAACCCTGAGTCGCCGGTTAAAACCCTATCACATTTTTCGGACTTCTTATCAGTTTGAACCCCGAGAATTTTGGGGAATTGTCAAAATTGGCTGGCCGATCGCCGGACTCTTTGCCATAGAAACCGGACTCTTTGCTGTGACCACCTTTCTGATGGGAACCCTGGGAACAGTTACCTTAGCTGCCCATAACATCGCTTTACAAACCGCCAATATCACCTTTATGGTTCCCGTTGGATTGTCTCTGGCCACCACGGTGAGAGTTGGACAAGCAATGGGGAGAAAAGATCTGAGTAGTGCCAGACGTGCTGGATATGTCGGCATTGTGCTTGGGGTCAGTTTCATGAGTCTCACCGGGTTATTTTTGTGGACCAATCCGGATAAAATTGTCGCCTTGTATTTAGATATTCAAAATCCCGACAATCAACCTGTCTTGGAATCAGCAATCTCCTTGTTAGGCATCGCTGCCATGTTTCAAATTTTTGATGGAATGCAAGTAGTGGCTGCCGGTGCTTTGCGCGGCGTCAAAGATACCCGATTTCCAATGGCGATCGGCTTTTTAGGCTATTGGTGTATTGGCCTCTTCAGTGGCTATATCCTCGGGTTACGTCTGAATTTTGGCGGAGTTGGTTTATGGTTAGGCTTAGTCCTCGGACTCGCTTTTTCCGGTTTGTTGTTGACCTGTCGCTTCGCTTATTTACTAAGCGGCAAAACAGGGTTTCTTCAATAAGATAGCGCTAAACCTCAAGATAATCAACCAGATTAACCGTCAAATACTTCTTCATAAATTTCGGCCAGAGTCAAAGTTAACCCCACAGAATTTAATTCTAAACTATCATTCGGCCCTAATCGCTCCACCTCCCAATTTCCTGACGCATTGCGGCGATAAACCTCCACCTGCATCTGGTTTTGAGAAACCAGTACATATTCCTGCAAACTCGCTAAACTTTGATAGTTGAGACGTTTTTCTCTGCGGTCTATTGTTTCCGTCGAAGGTGATAAAACCTCTACGACTAAACAAGGGTGAGTTTTATAAAATTTTTCTCGGTCTTCCTCGTCACAAGTCACCATAACATCGGGATAGTAAAAAATATCTACAGTCCCTTGGGCGACTTGGATTTTTACTTTAATATCCGAAATAAATGTTTTACAGCCACTCCCTCGTAAATGAGCGAGTAAAGGGGCATAAATGTTACCGGCAATTCGATTATGTTCTTCACTGGAACCCGCCATTGCAAAAAGTTGTCCCCCCAGATATTCATGGCGGGTGTGGCTGGTTTCTTCCTGTTTGAAATAATCGGCGACGGAAATCAAACCGGGTGCTAGGTCCATAAATTTTACTCCGGGTGTTAACCTTTAATTTACAAATATTTTAGCGCATCGGCACAGGATTAAATCTCGGTGAACAGAAACAGAGTTCTTTGCCCAGATTAGGTGATTTTTTGCCAGAAAGGGTGTGAAAAGACCCGGGTTTTAACCAATCTTTTACCTGTCGGGGGAACCTCACTCCGGGGGGGAATAAATCCCGCGCATCATAGATGGGATTCGGTTCAACTCTGACTAAAAACATCATGCAATCAGACTTTCTTTCAGTCGGTTGAAACCGATTTTAACTGTTAGGCTACGGTTTGACTCCCCGCTTTGCTGAATTTGATGAGTTTGGGTCTATTGCTGTCAATAATGTTCTAGGGGTTGATTTGCCATGAACAAGGTTGCATTCATCTCTTGCGATCCTCTGATTAGCTGCATTTTCGCGGTTTTAATCAGATTAGAGGCTTCTGTTTCTACGGTTTCTAAGGTATGGGATTGTTTCTGAACAATGGGACTCGCTTGAGTTAAAAGTTTTAAGGTGCGCTGGTGGAGTTGTTTGTGCATTTGCTGTTTGAGTTGAACCCGATCGCGCAGGGTTTGTTGGCGGTTACTTTGCGCGGTGGCGATCGCATGAGTCCCTTGGCGATAGCGAAGGGTTTGATAAATCCCGACGAAAACAGCGGCGAGAAATATAGCCAGTCTTGGGTGCCGTTTGCCCCTGGACGATGGCGGCCCCCAACCCCTCTCCCTGTGGGACCTGTGGGAGAGGGGATCTAATCTTGTCGTCAAATTTCTGAAAGACGCGCTATACCACTAAAACTAACCTATGAAATTCGGTATGATTCCACAGGATGCTCCCAACTACAGGAAGTGGTATAAAGTCCTCTGAGTCTAGTGTCTTTAATGAGTGCGATCGCTCAACAGTCCAGCCAGATTTTGCCCCGGCAAGGGAGTCTTACTCAGGTCCCTTCTCTGTGTTCCCTAGAAACCCGTAATCTTCATTCTCTCTGCTGAAATCACTCTCTTGATCAGGGTTTCGCCTACAGGAGTCCCGGTCAACCGGGAATGTTAAAATTTAACTGGGGAGATGGGTTTAAAGGGGGTTTTTATGACGAATCCGAATCGGGAACCGATGGATTTTCAGGCGGGCGATCGCCTCACTCAATCCCTACAAGAACAGCTTGCATTGGCACAGCGTCGTTGTGAGGGGTTAGAGTTGGCATTAGCACAGATGCAAGGGGAATTAACCCATGTTCAGACTCAGCAAGAGACTGCTGGAGCTTCTCAAAACAGTGCCGAACTCTACCAAAGTATTTTTGAAAAAGCACCGATTGGGATGGTGTTAATGAATTGGGAGACGCAAGGTTTTGTACAAGTTAATCCCACATTTTGTAAGCTATTGGGTTATTCTAATTCAGAACTGGCGACCCTGACTTTTGGGGAGATTACGGCTCCAGAAGATCGGGAAGAGGAGCGAGAATTTCTCCAGCAAATGGAGGAACACCCTGAAATTTCCAGCTATCAAACACAGAAGCGGTTAATTCGCAAGACTGGGGAGATTTTGTGGGTTCATCTATGCGTCTCGGTCCTGGAGGATAGTCAGGGGAATCCGCTTTATCTGTTGGGGACAATTCAGGATGATAGCGATCGCCTCCGCACTCAATGCGCCCTCCAAGAGAGTCAAGAACGACTCCAAAATGTCTTGGATACCTTGCCGCTTGGGGTCTGGATTACCGATGCCAATGGGACTATTTTTCAAGGAAATCCAGCCGGTCAAAAAATTTGGGGCGGTGCTCGATATGTGGGAAGGGAACGCTATCATGAATATAAAGGATGGTGGCCGGATACAGGAGAGCCACTCTCTAGTGAAGAATGGGCGTTATCCCGCACCTTGCGAACGGGACAAAGTATCTTGAATGAAGAAATCGATATTGAAGATTTTAACGGTAAGCGGAAAACAATTCTCAACTCGACGATGCCGTTAAAAAATCAAGATGGGGTGATGGTTGGTGCAATTTTTGTCAATCAAGATATCACCGAGCAGCGGTTGGTGGAAAATGCCCTGTGGGAAAATCAGCGGTTGATTCAACAAATTGCTGATGCGACTCCCACGATTTTATATGTTTACGACTTGGTGGAAAATCGCAATATTTATTCCAACCAACATCTCAACGAGATTCTGGGTTACCTTCCAGAAGAAGTGCAAAAGATGGGACCGGATTTCTTGCCGAATTCGATTCATCCGGAGGATTGGCATAGGGTGGTGGAAAACCGCCTAAAATTAATGCTGGCTGACGATGATGAGATTATTGAGACCGAATATCGGATGCGGGATGCTCAGGGAGAATGGCACTGGTTGGTGAGTCGAGATACGATTTTTTCGCGCACCCAGGAAGGGGCTGCCAAACAAATTCTCGGGATGGGTTTGGATATTAGTCCTCGCAAGCGAGCAGAGGCAGAATTGGCAGAATATCGTCAACAATTGGAGGAGTTAGTTGAGCGGCGCACGGAGCAACTGCAAAACACGAATCAACAGTTGGAACGGGAAATTGCCGATCGCATTCGCGCCGAGGTCCAGCTAAAGAAAAGCGAAACTCGGTATCGATTATTGGCTGAAAATGCCACAGATATGATTTGTATTCAGAGTCCCGAGGGAGTATATCAATATGTTTCCCCTTCCTGCTTCACCCTGCTAGGGTATCACTCCTCTGAATTAATCGGGCATTCGGCTTATGAATGGATACATCCCGATGATATCCCCGAGGTGGAAAATTCCCATCGGTCGGTTTTAGAAGTGTTGGGTCCTTTCCAGTTCGTTTACCGGGTTCGTCATCAAGACGGACATTATATTTGGTTCGAGACGAATGCTCAGGCTATCTGTCATCAGGAGACGGGAGAGGTGGTCAAAATTCAGGCAGCTTCCCGGGATATCAGCGATCGCCAGCGCATTGAAAAAGAACTGGCCCAACATACCGCTGATTTAGCCCGTTCTAATGCGGATTTAGAGCAGTTTGCCTATATTGCCTCTCACGATTTGCAAGAACCCCTCCGCATGGTTGCAAGTTATACTCAATTATTAGCCCTGCGCTACCCGGACAAACTCGATGCTCAAGGGGATAAATATATTGCTTATATTCTTGATGGCGCAACTCGGATGCAGCAACTGATTCATGACCTCTTGCAGTATTCCCGCGTTGGAACTCATGGTAAATCCTTCGACTTCGTGGATTGTAATGAGATTATGAGGCAGACTATTGCTAATTTAAAACTGGCCATTCGTCAAAGTGAGGCTCGGATCAATTGGCAGAATTTACCCCAGGTTTTCGGGGATAAAACTCAATTGCTCCAGTTATTTCAAAACCTGATTGCTAACGCGATTAAATATCGGGGATTGCCACCTCCCGAGGTGCAGATTGAGGCCGATTATCGGGAAGGAGAATGGTTATTTTCGGTGCGGGATAATGGCATTGGCATCGAACCCAAACATGGCGATCGCATCTTTCAAATTTTCCAACGGTTGCATACTAGGCAGGAATATCCCGGGACGGGAATTGGATTAGCCATTTGTAAGCGCATTGTTGAGCGTCATCGGGGTCATATTTGGGTTGAGTCTCAACCCGATCGCGGGGCAATATTCTATTTTACTCTGGCTAATTCTAGCCTGATTGAGGAGTGATTTCTATCCGCAAGCTTGAACCCACTCTGACTCTTGCTCCAGGATGGCGGATCCCACCCGAGGGAGAGTCGAACCCGGGGGGCGATCGCCAACCGGATACAGGATCAACAACAGCAGGGTCATGGATGGGGGCTCAACCCCGAACCTGACACGATGTCAAGGACCGAAATTTGCCGTTGCAACAAAGGGCATCATTCTATAGCGACCCTTGCACCATTTTGGCAATAGACCCTCACCCCTTGGATGTTGGCGGTTGGTGAACATCCGAGGGGACATCGGGTGAGGTGTCAAAATGCTGCTAGACTGGCTATACAACCCTGGGCTGTTGCCACCGAATTTTTCTAAAAACTACTTGAAAGTTTAATCGTTCGATGATATAATTTTAAACCAAAATTATTTTAATGACTGGAATTAAAACAGAAAAAAAATCCCCGGATTTAAATTCCGGGGGAAACTTCTCAAGGGGGGGGTCAACCCTGACCCAGGGAAAGGTCCCCGGTTCACCAGACAGAAACCAGATGAACCCTTGGACAAATTAATCTGGGTTCAGGAAAAATAGTCGGGAAAACCGAACGACAGTGCTCCCCTTTCCCAGAGATATTAAAATGACCCTTTCCTCGTCGTTCAAATATGATTCCCTCGAACTGATATCTGTGCCGATCGCTCTGGACTCCTTCCGGGCTCTAAAATCCCCACTGCCGAACCCCTAACAGAGTTTCACCCCATCAGGGTTCAGAATGGATGGAGCGGCCCTATTTCCAGGATTCTTCCGGCCTAGACCCGATCGCCGGTAAGCCCCGCTCAGAGTTTACGCAATTTAATGGAGAACCACTATGAATCGAGACTTGATCCATATTCTATTAGTTGAGGATAATTTCGGGGACGCGGAATTGTTCCAGGACATTTTAGAAATGAGCCTGGAGAGTCAGGCTTGGAAAGTGACTCATGTGATCAGATTAGCAGAGGCCCTTGTTCAAATTGAACGAGCGCTAGTGCAAGTTATCCTGTTAGATCTCTCACTTCCGGATAGTCAAGGACTCCAGACCCTGATGACCCTGCGGTCAAAAGCCCCTACGCTTCCCATTGTGGTGCTCACGGGGTTGAATGATGAACAACTGGCGATTACAGCAGTGCGCGAAGGGGCTCAAGATTACCTGGTGAAAGGGTTAGTCAGTGGAGGGACGATCACCCGATCAATGTTCTATGCGATCGAGCGCAAAAAAAATGAACGGGCCATGCAGTCCTGCTTAGAACAAGAACGGGAACTCCGAGAAATCAAATCTCGATTTATCTCCATGCTTTCTCATGAATTACGCAATCCTCTCACGACGATTCTGGCTTCGGCAGATTTGCTCGAAAAGTTGACGGAGGAATTGAGCGAGCAGAAAAAACGGGATATGAATCGGAAAATCAAAGAGTCTGCGGGACGAATGAATAAAATCCTTGATGATCTGCTGGCACTCTGGCATCAGGAATCCCCGGAACCGACTCCGTTTAACCCCAGTTGGTTTGATTTGCCGGAATTTTGTCAAAAGTTGGTGGCTGAGTTTCAAATTCAACTGGACAATCAATGCTTCCAACAGGCTCATTCTATTCACTTAATATTTGTGAGCCAGGTTAAGTCCTTTCCGGTGTACTTAGACCTGAATCTGCTTGAACAAATTTTGACCAATCTGCTCTCAAATGGGATTAAGTATTCTCCTAATGGCGGTGCGGTTAAATTTGATCTGATGGTGGACTCCAATCAGGTGATTTTTCAGATTCAGGATTCCGGAATCGGGATTCCTCCATCTGAACGCGATCGCCTCTTCACCTCCTTTTATCGCGCCAGCAATACTGAGGGAATCTCTGGGACTGGCTTAGGTTTATCCATTGTCAAAAATGCGGTGGATCTGCAAGGTGGAACGATTCAGGTTAACAGTGCCCTCGCAATGGGATCTACATTTACGGTGACCTTACCCTTAAGGGTTAGCCCAGTTTTAATGGACCCCTCGAACTGTTCGAGCCCCGTTTAATTAAACTCAGCCTGGGCGGGCCTAGGGGTGAGCTATTGCTGCCCATTTGAAGGGGGTTGAATTTCCCCAAAATTAAGCTAATTTCTTTCAAACGTCATAAACAATTAAGGTAAAATCAGAAAAGAATTTACTTTCCATTAAAATTAATTGGGTTGGATGAAACGTAAAATATGAAAATTTTATTGGTGGAGGACAATCTCGCGGATGCAGAACTTCTACAAGAGATACTCTCAGAGTTTGGGGAAGAGCAGTTTACGTTTGCTCACGTTTGGCGGGTCAGCGAAGCCCTAAAACAGTTGGCGAAAACTGAGTTTGATTTGGTGTTATTAGATTTATCTTTGCCGGATTCCTGGGGATTAGAAACCCTGATGCAAGTGCAAACTCAAGCCCCCACGATTCCGGTGGTGATTTTGACGGGTTCTCAGGACGAAGAACAGGCGATCGAGGCAGTTCGCAAAGGCGCACAGGATTATCTCCTCAAGGGACAATTGGTGGGCGCATTGTTAGTCCGAGCGATCCACCATGCGATCGAGCGAAATCGCACCTTAGAAGCCCTGCGGCGTAGTGAGGAACGATTTCAAACTCTGGCAGCAGAACTGGATTTGCAAGTCCAAGAACGCACTAGGCAATTACAACGCGCCTTAGAAAAAGAAGCGATGCTGAATCGGATTACGGAAAAACTGCGCGATAGTTTGGACGAACGGCAAATTTTGCAGACGGCAGTCACAGAGTTGGCGGTTGCCTTAGAGTCGGATTATTGTAATGCGACTCTCTACCAAACCTCACCCCAAGCCGAAACGGTGTGCTATGAATATGCTCATGACAGGGTGTCGGATTTAGGGCAGGCGATTAGGCAGGTTCCGGAGATCTATGGACCGTTACTGCATCAGGATTGTGTGCAGTTTTGTCCGATCTGTCTGGAAGAGTTTCCCGAGGGTATGACTATTCTGGTGACTCCTATTTTTGGGGAAGGTGGGGCGATCGGGAACTTATGTTTATGCAAACCCGCCCAGGATCGATTCTGTTTCACAGAAATTGCCTTAGTTGAGCAAGTGGCATCCCAATGCGCGATCGCCGTCCGTCAAGCGCGATTATATCAAGCGTCCCTCGCCCAAGTCCAAGAATTAGAGCGTCTCAATCGCCTGAAAGATGATTTTCTCAGTACCGTCAGCCATGAATTACGCACCCCGATCGCCAATATCAAAATGGCGGTGCAAATTTTGGAAATGGTGGAACAAAAACGACAACAGGAGTCCTCCTCAGTGACGACGCTATCGGAGGGGAGAGAGAGTAAACCGCCTCATAGCCTCGATCGCGCCGAGGGGTATATTAAGATTTTGCGGGAAGAATGCGATCGGGAAATTCGCCTGATTGATAGTATTCTGGAGTTACAACGCCTGGAAGCGGCGATCGAACCCGTTTCGTTCACCCCGGTTGTCATCCAACAGTGGATCGGAAATGTGGTCGCCCCTTTCCACCAAAAAGTCAAGAAGACTCAACAAATCTTGGCGGTGGATATCGACCCGGAACTCCCCCCGATTCTCTGCGATTCAGATATCTTGCAGCGAATTCTCACAGAATTGCTAGAAAATGCCTGCAAATATACCCCCGCCCAAGGTAAAATTACCATTACGGCGCATTGCGATCGCTCCGGGTTACATCTTAAAGTGAGAAATTCCAGCCTAGAAATCCCCCCGGGCGAATTAACTCATGTCTTTGATAAATTCTACCGCGTTCCCAGTTCCGACCCTTGGAAACATGGGGGAACAGGATTAGGATTAGCCCTGGTTCGTAAACAAACCGAATATATCGGGGGCCAAATCAAAGTGACCAGCGCCTTGGGCGAAACCTGCTTTACCCTAGAACTGCCCCTTTCCCCCCTGTATTCCGTGACCGAGGGTTGTGAGAGGGTGAACAGCGATTCCTGAATCCCCCCTGGGATCAACCCAGATTTATCCCATCACCCTCCGATGAATTTCCCCGCTTCCGGTCTCAATTTGACTGCCCAAACCCAAACCTGACCCTGTAAAATGGGAATAGGTTATCACCAACAGTTAAGGGCCTCCCTTGGATCATCATGCTGAATCATCCTGACTCCCCCCAAGTTTACGATGCCGTCCTGGGCGGTCAAACTCAGCCTCATGCGGACTTAATTGCCCAATTGGATTTAATGATTCGGGCGCGTTATCCGATTCTTTACCTGGTGGCTGTAGAGGAGGAACCTGTGGAGGAAGTATTGCACAAAGTGGCTCAATTGTCAATGCCCCCTCGAAAACTTTTGTTCTGGGATATCGTGCGCGGGTGGGGAGATAATGGATCGGCAAAAGGATCAGTGATGGCAGCCCTCGATCGCATCGCCAAAGCACCCCCGCAAGATTCCCTCTTTGTCTTACGCGACTTACACCCCATCCTCAAAAACTCCACCTCGGACAAAAATATGCCCGTGATTCGGGAGTTGCGAAATCTCACCCGGGAGTTACAGCGATCGCGCAAAACCTTAATTTTAACCGCCTATACCCTCGCCATTCCCCCAGAATTAAGTGAGGAAATCACCGTCATCGATTTTCCCCTCCCCGATGCCGCCCATATTAATGCCTTAATTACCAAATCCGTTAGCCCCGAACAACTTAAAATCACAGGATTAGCCCGAGAACAATTAATCAAAGCCTGCCAGGGATTGAGTCGCACCCGCATTCAGCGCGTTTTAGCTAGAGCATTAGCCGACAAACAACAAGTCAACGAAACCGACATTGAAAGCGTCCTGGATGAAAAAAAACAAACCATTCGCCAAACCGGAATTTTAGAGTTCTTACCCGCCCGAGAATCCCTCAAAAATGTGGGGGGATTAGATCACCTCAAAATCTGGGTGAGAATGCGCAATGACGTCTTTAGCGAAGAAGCGCGTCGCTATGGAATTCCTAACCCCAAAGGCGTGTTACTCGTCGGCATTCAAGGCACTGGCAAATCCCTGTCTGCCAAAACCATTGCCCATGAATGGCGCTTACCCTTATTGCGCTTAGATACCGGGAGATTATTTGGGGGAATTGTCGGAGAAAGCGAGAATCGGTTGCGCCAAATGATTCAACTGGCAGAAGCCATGTCCCCTTGTGTATTATGGATTGATGAAATTGATAAAGCCTTTGGCAATATTTCCGGAGGAAC
>CAYUEH010000106.1:0-11830 GCA_964442465.1 uncultured Laspinema sp.
GTATTCACCCTGATTCCTCCTGATGTTCTTGAAGCGTATGTTCTTTAATTATACAATAAGATTAAACGGGCGGCAAGGTGTTTTGTTATATTATTTTGGAAAATTTGGAGATACTTTTAAGTCTGGTTTTGAAATGAAAAATAGGGGGCAAGTTGCGAATTGCCCCGAGAGGGTTTGGGTTAATTGAATTGGGTGTTGATTTCTTCTATGATGATTTCAGCGATGTGATGGGCGGCACCGGGTTGTCCTCGGACTGACTGGAGTTTATCTCGGATGAGTTGGAGTTTTTGGGGGTTTTCTAACCAATTTATGGCGATTTCGGCGACTTGTTGGGGTTGCAGTTTGCCTACGAGTTCGGGGACGATTTCGGTTTTTGCCCAAATGTTGGGCCATGCGAAGAGTTTGCCTTGGCGTAAGACGAGGCGGTTAATCAGTTTGGCAAAGATTGTGCCGAATAAAGGTAAATTGGCTAGGATGCCCGGTAATCCATCCCAGGCGCGCATGGCATCTAGTTGTTGGGTGGGGATGAGGACGATCATGGGGATGCCGAGGGAACCGAGTTCGGCGGTGTTGGCACCGACGGTGGTGAGGCAGAGGGTACATTGGGAGAGGAGGTCATAAGCGGGCGATCGCCTCCAAAGGTGCACTCTCAATCCACTGGTGGTTTCCAAATACACCATATCGTTGTTCTCGTCTCGTTTTAATTCCCCACCTATGCCATTCACTAATTCCAGGACTGGATTCTGTTGCGGATTGGCAAATTTGGCTAGGGTTTCTATCTCTAAGGTTGGCGCAACGGGAATCACAAATTGGGTATGGGGTCGCACTTGATGGATACATTCAGCGATCGCCAGACACAAAGGAACCCCCTGCATCAGTTTCGCAGGTTTCGACCCCGGTAGCAGTCCAATCAGTTCCCCTGTCTCACCCCATTCTCCTCTTTCCTCCTCTTCGTTTCCCCCATTCCCGGCAACATCGGCAATTAAATCCCCGACGATGGTAAATTTATGGGCATATTTCTGGGAATCCTGGGGTTGCACAGTGCCATTCATCACGGCAAAACGGTCAATCCACTGTTGCCAGCGCGCTTCCCATTCGGCATAGATGACAGTCCGATACCCCAAGCGTTTGCCGAGGATGAGGGTAAAAAATTGGTCACCCCCGAGGAACAGGACGACCCCTTTTTCTCGCCAGTCCCAATTCTCGGCAGTTTTTCCCCGCAACAGAAAGGGCCAAAAGTGTTGTGCTTCCTGTACTCGGTCAATTTCTGGATAGGACCGGGCGATCGCCGCTTCTTTTCCCGTAGCATGGGGACAAGGGGATAGAATCAGGGAAATCCGCACTTCTGCTTGGCGATCGCCTAGCTGTTGTCCCAAGGCGCGCACCACGGGACGCACCCAGGTGGCTAATTCTCCAGGACCATTGGACAAAATTACAATATCAACGGGTTCCATTCTTGTATTATTGATGTTTAATCGACTTTTGGGCTGGGGCTAGGGCCTCTCTTATTTTACCTGCGGAATGTAGCTTTAAAGGCTAACCACTTTAACTCTAGGGTAGGGTTGGGCATTGCCCGACTCCCTACAGAGCTTGTGAATGCGTAAATCCTGTCCAATACGCTTATACGGGCTACTACAAATCGCGATAGTTGCGATCGCCATTCAATGGGCTGTATTATTTTTAGGTTAGATTTGGGATTTTAGGTGGAATTGCAGACGCTAAAAACGATGAACGAGTTAATCGATGCAGTCAAAATGGGTGATATCTCTAAGGTAAAGGAACTCCTCCCTGCCAATACTGACCCTGCTCGAAAAGATCCCGATGGGTTGAGCCCTTTGGGTGCTGCGGCTGAGGCGGGGATTGCTGCACTGCCGTTGCTGATGTCAATCGTGCCGATAATGCTGGGTGGACACCGTTGATGAGTGCGGCGGCGATCGCCCTGCAAGGAAGGTGGCATAACGCATCTGACGGGTTCTTTTATTCGTATTGTGGAGCATATAAATTGAGCAGCATGGTGTCCAAAATAGATTATTCCGTTGTTATCCCGATTTTCAACGAAGAATTGATTATCCCGGAACTCTGGCAACGCCTCGCCCCCGTTATCAAGGAACTGGGGGGTTATACAGAAGTCATTTTTGTAGATGATGGGAGTGGGGATGCCTCCCTCAGACTTCTCACCACTATCGCTCGCGACTCTCCTAATGTCAAAATTATCGCTTTTTCCAGAAATTTTGGCCATCAATCTGCTTTGTCAGCAGGTATAGATCGCGCCCAGGGTCAGGCGGTGATTCTCATGGATGGGGATTTGCAAGACCCTCCTGAAGCGATTCTTCAATTTGTGAGTGCCTGGAAACAAGGCTATGAAGTCGTTTATGCCATTCGCAAGCAACGCAAGGAAAGTTGGCTCAAACGTCTGGCGTTCAAAAGTTTCTATCGGATCCACCGCGTTTTATCTGACATTTTCGTTCCCTTGGATGCGGGGATTTTTTCTCTGATGGATCGCCAAGTCGTCCTCACTTTGCGCCAAATGCCCGAACGCAATAAATATATCAGCGGGTTGCGGGCTTATGCCGGATTTAAGCAAGTTGGGGTGATTGTAGAGCGCGGTTATCGCTATCACGGTAAACCCAGGGTAACGCTGTGGAAGTTGTTTAAACTATCGTTTGATAGCATTTTTGCCTTTTCCACAATTCCCCTGCGAGTGGCCACGTTGTTCGGCTTTGCCTGCGCTACCTTTTCGTTTGCGATTGGGACGATCGCATTGTACTATAAATTAGTCTTGGGTCGAGAGTTTCTATCCTGGGCTTTTGGATTGACTACTACCTTTTTTATGGGAGGCGTTCAGCTCATCTTTTTGGGAATTATCGGTGAATACATCGCTCGTATTTATGATGAAGTCAAACAACGTCCTTACTATATTATCAAACAAGAAATTGGCTTTCAAGATGAACCGAATTTTAGAACCGATCGCTAGGTTGCTCGCATTGGGGGGAGCTTACCGAAACTTACCCATCCCCGAATTGGTTTGTATATAGGACTGAAATAAAATTAGCAGATATGCAGAAAAAAATCAGTCAGGGTGCAGAGAGTGCGGGAGCCGCCTTAGCTATAGTTCCGGCGGTTTTTGTGACCATCCTCATCATCAATTATAGCATTAACGTTCCCTTTGCCGACCAATGGTTTAATGCCGGATTAACCATCGAACAGTTCTCGAATAATACCTTATCCCTGGGCGAGTTAATTGCCCAACATAATGAAAGTCGGAAGTTTTTCCCCCGACTTATTTTTCTGTCTCTCGCTTATTTAACTCGCTGGGATGTGCGGGGAGAAATGCTAGTCAGTCTCTTCTTAGCTGCTGTGGTTTCGGCCAACCTCTATCGCTTAAATCGCATCACCGTTAATCGACCCGTAACCCAATCCCTTTTGATCGCCTTTCTCGCCAACCTGCTGATTTTTTCTCCCATTCAATACGAAAATTGGTTGTGGGGGATTCAAGTGGTGGTTTTCCTTCCCATTGCTTGTTTGACGACTTGCATCGGGGTGGCGCACTCCAAGCTCAGTCAGTTTACTAAATTCACAATTTGTACGGCGCTTTGTACCATCAGCACATTTTCGTTTGCCAATGGAATGCTATTGTGGATTGTGGTATTACCTGTGTTGGCATTTGCCCGCTCTTATGGGGAAATTCTCCGTAAAAAATGGTGGATCGTTGCATGGGTGGCATTTTTTGCGGCGAATTTAGGTCTGTATTTTTATCAGTATGAGAAGCCGAACCATCACCCCCGGTTTTCCTATGCAATTCAACATCCCGGGGAAACATTTCATTTTTTTCTAGGGTTTCTAGGTGCGCCTCTGGCACAAGTGAATCCCTCCCACAGTTTAATGGTGGCAACGGGAGTCGGATTGGCAATTCTGTTGATATCGATCGCAGTCTGTGGTTATCTGGTAATTTGTCAAGATGGAGAGTTGCTCGATCGCGCTAAGGGTTGGTTGGCGATCGCCGCTTATAGCGGAATAAGTGGCGCGCTCACTTCCTTGGGGCGCGTGGGATTTGGCATCGATGGGGCGATCGCTTCTCGATACACCACATTCTCGGTTTATCTGCTGATTGCGCTGGTTCATTTAATTCCCATTCTCTTGGCTCATTTTAACCGAAATGGCGCATTTCTTCCCCGGAAATTATTCACCACCGGGCTTGCTGCTTCTCTGGCAACTGCACTGATTGGCTTGCATCTGTTCACTTCCCTTGCGGCAATCGAACAGATGAGTGTGATGCGGCGCGATCGCCTGCAAGCAAAAGCCTGTTTGCTATTAAGTCAGGCGATCGATACTCAACAGTGCTTGTTTGAGCGAGTGTTTCCCGTTCCCCTTGATAGCTTCTCCCCGCAGAAGCAAGAGAGAGTCAAAGCCAAATTCACTCGCATCGTAACTCGACTCGATCAACTGGGTTTCCTGGATCTAGGCTTAGTGAAAACCACAGATATCAATCAAATTGCCGAAACTCTTCCAGTGGGAGCAGATTCGGGTTGGTTGGATAGTCTTGAAAAGCTGGACGATCGGGTTTATCGCGCTTCCGGTTGGGCAATTTTACCGGAGCGAAATCAAGCGGCAGATGCAGTGATTTTGACCTATCAAGATGACAACCAGCGCGCCATTGGTTTTGCGATCGCCGATGTTAGAGTGCAACGAAATGATGTCAATCAACAACGACAACTGAGGGAACAATTATGGTTGGGTTGGCAAACGCATTTTTCCGCAAGTACGCTCCCCCCCGGCCCTTTAAAAATCCAGGCTTGGGCATTTGACGCTCTGACTATTCAAGCCTACCCCCTCAATGGTATCCGCCAATTGTAAACCATTCACTATAGAATATCAGACGTTGTGGGTCGTTAATCACCTTATAATCACAGAGGAGATCAGGGATGACTGAGTTAGTCGAGGCGATTAAAACCGGAGACAAATCCTCGATAGAGGCGTTACTCCAGGGAAATGCAGATGTCAATGAAAAAGATGCCGATGGATTAACGGCATTGACTGCTGCTGCGGAGAGTGGCAATTTGGAATTGGTGCAATTGTTACTCGCTGCCGGTGCAGAGCCTAACAATGCCGATAATGATGGCTGGACGGCGTTGATGAGTGCGGCAGGTTTGGGTAAAGTGGAGGTGGTGGAGGCGTTAATTGCTGCGGGTGCAGATATCAATGCCCACAGTGAGTTTGGGGTAACGGCTTTAATTACGGCTGCCGGAAATGGACAGGGCGATGTGGTACAATGTTTAATCGATCGCGGTGCAGATATTCGGGCCCAGGACCGCAATAAATGGACGGCGTTGGTTTGGGCGGCAGAAGAAGGACATCCTAAGATTGTTGACCTAATTAAACAAGCGCGCGATCGCACCTAACTGTCATTTTCCCTCAACCGAAACCGGATGGCGATCGCCATCCAGTTTCGGTTGAGCACAAAGGAGACTAATCCCCAATTCTGATTTAACTCATCAAGAATCGTCCCGTCGTAAACGTTTGCGTCACCTCTATATTCGTTACCCCTTCAACAATCCCCACTAAATCCCCCGGATTGCGAAAAATATTGAAATTGCCATCGGATACCTGGAATGTATATTCCTCTGGATTCCCTCCTAACTGAATCTGATCCTTGCCCGGTTCAAAGTTGCGAATCAACGCATAATCTTCATTTCCATTCCCGATATAGAACGGTTGAATCACCGAATTCGCAAAGCTAATCCCCGTCCCCAAGACAAATGTATCACCCCCAGCACCGCCGACTAACACATCCACCTGACCCGTTCCCTGACTGGTGATCACCACATCTTGGTTCGGCGAATCCGCTACCACTGAGAGTGAGACTCCCACCAGAGTGGTATTCTGACCAAATCCGGTAATTTCATCGCTGCCACTGGACCCGGTAAACACTCCGACTCGGCCTTCATTCTGGCCAAATTGTTGATAATGGGCTAATCCCGAGGGGTAAAAGCCCGCTTCCACTGCCGCTGCTACATCCCGGTTAACCGCTAAATAAACCCTATCGTTGAACCCCGGAACTTCAGTGATGACCGTCCCTTCTCCACCAGATAAGATAAAGGTGCCATCATCAAAAATATTTCTGATTTGCAGATTGGAGACTCCTTCCACAATTCCGACTAAATCACCTATGACAGTGGAGATGAGGAAATTTCCATCGGCAGCATCAAACCGATACTCCCTCGGTTCCCCCGCCAGCAGAATTAAATCTTGCTCTAGCTGAAAGTTCTTAATCAGAGCGTAGTCCAAATCTCCCTGTCCCACATACAATTTTTGGGGGTTAGGTTTTAAGGGAGTAATCCCGATTCCCAGATTAAAAATATCGACTCCCGGTCCTCCAATTAAAGTGTCGATTTCTCCCACTCCTAAACTGGTAGGAATTCCATCGAGTCCACCAATCCCTAATGGGGTAATATTAGAAAGTCCCACGCCGAGAATACCCGTCGATTGTCCAAAGGCATTAATCGTATCACTCCCCGGGGTACCGAAGAACACCCCACCCCGATTCGACTCAAATTGTCCAAAACTTTGATAGTGGGCTAATCCTGAACTGAGTACCCCGGACTCTACTGCGGTTCTGACATCGGGATTAATGGCTAAATAAGCGGATTCGTTAAACCCGGCAGGGGTTACGGAAGGGCTGGGTCCCCCGGGCCGTCCTTCGGCATTTCCCAGGGCCAGAAAATGTTGCAATCCCGAGGCCAAAAGTCCATTATTAACGGCCCCCGCTACATCGGGGTTTAGGGATAAATAGGTGCTTTCGTTCCAAAGCGGGGAAATACTGACCCGTCCTTCTGCTTCCCCTAATTGAATGAAGTGTTGCAATCCAGAAGTTAGGGTTCGATTACTCACCGCTGCTGCAACATCGGGATTGTTCAGCAAATAGGTTGCTTCGTCATAAAAGGGAGAAACTTGGACTCTTCCTTCTCCTAACCCAAATATTTGAAAGTGGCTCAGACCGGAGGTAAAAATTCCGGCATTCACTGCTTGTTGAATATCCGGATTATTCGCCAAATAAAAACTTTCGTTATAGACTGCAAAGCTCATGGTAATTTCCCCACACCAGAAATTTTTGACCCGTCAGTTGTTGACGGATATGGTCCGTATTCTACCTTAATAATTTCGTTTCGGATCTAAAGAGGTTTTTTGATTCTCAAAAGATTTATTCGCCAGGGATGACTCGGGGTCCCTAGAGCAGCCATCCCTGGATTTCAGCCCGGTGAGCGGATCGGGGTAGCCCTTAGAAGTTTAGCCCTGTCAAGGTGTACTTGTAGGGGCGCTTCCCGAAGCGCCTCTACAAAGGGCGATCGCCCTTTGGCACCCCTACATTCCCTCACTCTTTTTCGTCATGAACTTGACAATTTGGACTGGCGAAAAACGAATCGCCCCTACAGGAAACAACGATTTTTCATAGATTCAATTTACCACCTTGACAGGGCTACCCTTAGAAGTTTTGGCTTGGTCACCTCACTTCCACTCCCGGATCGGGGTTGCGGACTCTTCCTGTCTTCGGGTGCAACTCGGCTTTCAACTTCCCGAGAATCTGTTACATTTCTGTAATCATTAATCATTAATCTGTTAAATTCCGTATTGAAACCTAAAAATTTCCGAAGATTATGAACTTATGTAAAGGACATGGTAAAGTATTAGCTGCTAATAAACTTAACAAAACTACACAATTGGCAATCGTTTCTTATCGAATTGTGTCGGATCCGGGCCAAAAGCCCCCAGAGAGACGCATTTTTTGGTAAAAACTTTTAAAGTTGCCACTGTTGCGTTGGAGTGGCTAGACCCTAAATTCTAGCCCTCAAACTTAACTGCTAAATTGCTGCAAGCGCATCTAAAAGGAGCCAAACTTCATGTTCACTCACGTCAAGCCCACCATTCGACACATTGCCCCGGATGAACTCAGAGGGCGTTCTTTACTGAAGGTGGTCTATGTCGTGCTAGAAGCCCAGTATCAGAGTGCTTTATCGTCTGCGGTTCGCTCAATCAACGAAAATAACCAAAATTTAGCCATTGAAATCAGTGGTTACTTGATCGAAGAACTGCGTGACTCGAATAACTACGAGGCTTTTAAGCAGGATCTAGCCACAGCAAATGTTTTTATTGCTTCCCTAATTTTCATTGAAGATTTAGCCCAAAAAGTGACTGCCGCAGTCGAACCCCACCGCGATCGCCTGGATGTCGCTGTGGTGTTTCCCTCCATGCCGGAGGTGATGCGTCTGAATAAAATGGGCAGTTTCTCGATGGCGCAATTGGGTCAATCCAAGAGTGCGATCGGGCAATTTATGAAGAAGCGCAAGGAAAAATCCGGTTCTTCCTTCCAAGATGGAATGCTCAAGCTGCTGCAAACCCTGCCCAAAGTCCTGAAATATCTGCCCATGGACAAGGCCCAGGATGCCCGCAACTTCATGCTGAGTTTCCAATATTGGTTGGGAGGGTCCTCAGAAAACCTCGAAAACTTCCTGCTGATGTTGGCGGATAAATACGTCTACAAAGGTGAGCAAACGGTCAAATTCCAGGATCCAGTGGTTTATCTGGATATGGGGGTCTGGCATCCCTTGGCCCCGAAAATGTTTGATGATGTCAAGGATTATCTGAACTGGTACAACAGCCGGGATGACATTTCCGATGACCTCAAAGACCCCTTAGCCCCCTGTATTGGCCTAGTGCTGCAACGCACCCACCTGGTTACCGGGGATGATGCCCATTATGTGGCAATGGTGCAGGAAATTGAAGCGTTGGGTGCACGCCCGATTCCCGTGTTTGCTGGCGGGTTGGACTTTTCTAAGCCGGTGGATGCCTATTTCTGGGATGTGGGGGCGAAAGGAGTCGAACCCCTGCCGTTGGTGGATACGGTGATTTCCTTGACTGGATTTGCTTTGGTGGGAGGTCCTGCGCGTCAAGACCATCCCAAGGCGATCGAGTCTCTGAAACGCTTAAATCGGCCCTATATGGTGGCCTTGCCTTTGGTGTTCCAAACCACGGAAGAATGGCAGGATAGCGATTTGGGGTTACACCCGATTCAAGTGGCCTTACAGATTGCGATTCCTGAATTGGATGGGGCGATCGAACCGATTATTTTATCGGGACGGGATGGGGCTACTGGGAAGGCGATCGCCCTCCAGGACCGCATCGAAACCGTCACCCAACGGGCGATTAAATGGGCCACCCTGCGCCGGAAACCCAAACTGGATAAAAAACTGGCAATCACCATCTTTAGCTTCCCCCCAGATAAAGGCAACGTGGGAACTGCTGCCTATCTGGATGTGTTCGGCAGCATCTATGAAGTGATGAAAGCCCTCAAAGGCAATGGGTATGATCTTCCGGAGTTGCCTGAGTCGGCGGAACAACTGATGCTGGAAGTCATCCACGATGCCCAAGCGCAGTACAATAGCCCGGAATTGAATGTCGCCTATCGGATGTCGGTGGAAGAGTATGAAAAACTGACGCCCTATTCTGAACGACTGCATGAGAACTGGGGACCGCCTCCGGGACATCTCAACACCGATGGCCAAAACTTGTTGGTGTATGGGAAGTCATTTGGAAACGTCTTTATCGGGATTCAGCCGACATTTGGCTATGAAGGAGACCCGATGCGGTTGCTATTCTCGCGATCGGCGAGTCCCCATCATGGATTTGCGGCTTACTACACCTATTTAGAGCAAATTTGGGGGGCCGATGCGGTACTCCATTTTGGCACTCATGGGTCCTTGGAATTCATGCCTGGGAAGCAGATGGGGATGTCTGGGGAATGCTATCCCGACAGCTTGATTGGCAAGATTCCGAATATCTACTATTACGCCGCTAATAATCCCTCTGAGGCGACCATTGCCAAACGGCGGTCCTATGCGGAAACCATTAGCTATTTGACGCCACCGGCAGAGAATGCGGGGTTATATAAGGGACTGCAAGAACTGAATGAGTTGATTGGGTCCTATCAAACTCTGAAAGAGAGTGGACGAGGCGTGGCGATCGTCAACACCATCATGGATAAATGCCGGTTGGTGAATTTGGATCAGGATATCAACTTACCGGACAAAGATGCGATCGACCTGACTCCCGAGGAACGGGATAATGTGGTGGGTCAAGTCTACCGCAAGCTGATGGAAATTGAATCGCGGTTGTTACCCTGTGGGTTGCACGTGATTGGGAAACCGCCTTCGGCAGAAGAGGCGATCGCCACCTTAGTCAACATCGCCTCCCTCGATCGCGACGAAGAAGGCGTCAAGAGTCTGCTGCGGATTATCGCCAACAGCATCGGACGAGACATCGACGAACTCTATGCCAACAACGATAAAGGCATCCTAGAAGACGTTGAACTGTTACAAGCGATTATCCAAGCCACTCGCGCCGCCGTCGCCGCCCTCGTCCAAGAACAAACCGATGCCGAAGGACGAGTCTCACTTGTCTCCAAACTCAACTTCTTCAACATGGGCAAAAAAGCCCCTTGGGTCGAATCCCTGCACCAATCAGGATATCCCAACGTCAGCAACGACGACCTCAAACCCCTGTTTGAGTACCTGGAATTCTGCCTCCAGCAAGTCTGCGCCGACAACGAACTCGGGGCCTTATTGCGTGCCTTAGAAGGGGAATATGTCCTCCCCGGACCCGGTGGCGACCCCATCCGCAACCCCGATGTATTGCCCACCGGCAAAAACATCCACGCCCTCGACCCCCAATCCATCCCCACCGCAGCCGCAGTCACCTCGGCCAAAATCGTCGTAGACCGCCTATTAGACCGGCAACGACGGGAAAATAACGGACAATGGCCCGAAACCATCGCCTGCGTCCTCTGGGGAACCGACAACATCAAAACCTACGGGGAATCCCTCGCCCAAATCATGTGGATGGTGGGAGTCAAACCCGTTCCCGATGCCTTGGGACGAGTCAACAAACTGGAACTGCTGTCCTTAGAAGAGTTAGGACGTCCCCGCATCGACGTGGTGATTAACTGTTCCGGCGTCTTCCGCGACTTGTTCATCAACCAAATGAACCTATTAGACAAAGCGGTGAAAATGGCCGCTGAAGCCGACGAACCGTTAGAGATGAACTTCATCCGTAAACACGCGATGAAACAAGCAGAAGAGATGGGAATCAACCTGCGCCAAGCTGCCACCCGCGTCTTTTCTAACGCTTCCGGTTCCTACGCCTCTAATGTCAACTTAGCCGTGGAGAATAGCACCTGGGAAAGCGAGAACGAGTTACAGGAAATGTATCTCACCCGTAAATCCTTTGCCTTCTCCTCGGACAATCCAGGAACAATGGAACAGGACCGTCAGATTTTCGAGTCTTCCTTGAAAACGGCAGATGTCACGTTCCAAAACTTGGATTCTTCGGAAATCAGTCTCACCGACGTTTCTCACTACTTCGATTCCGACCCCACCAAAGTCATCGGCACCTTACGCGGCGACGGCAAGAAACCGGCAGCATACATCGCCGACACCACCACCGCCAACGCCCAAGTGCGAACCCTATCGGAAACGGTCCGCTTAGATACGCGCACGAAGATGCTCAATCCTAAGTGGTACGAGGGAATGCTCTCCCACGGCTACGAAGGCGTCCGCGAACTCTCGAAACGCCTCGTGAATACGATGGGATGGAGTGCCACAGCAGGTGCCGTGGATAACTGGGTGTACGAGGAAGCAAACGAGACCTTTATGAAGGATGAGGAAATGCAGAAACGCCTGCTGAACCTCAATCCCAACTCGTTCCGCAAGATGGTCACCACCCTGCTAGAAGCCAATGGACGCGGGTACTGGGAAACCAGTGAGGAGAATTTAGACCGCCT